>JAKLHJ010000028.1 GCA_022710205.1 Patescibacteria group bacterium
ATCGGAGGCCTCAGCGTGAATCCCTTCTGATAAATAACCTCTTCGGCACTTTTGCAGTCATTGGGCAGAACAACCATCCACAAACTAGCCACCTTGGCCGTGCTCTGGATCTCATCTGTCTCTCGCTCGTTTTTCCTTAACTCTTCCTCCGTAGCTGGCGTATGCGCGCTGAAATCATGAACACAGTGGCCCATAAGTCACCAACTCCCCTTTCTTGGTCAAAGACCCATAAGGACGTTATTGTTATTTTCCCCGTTACAAAGAGCAAATGTAGCTTAAATAGAGATACTACGTATTTTTCTACATATGTCCAGGGTCTGCTAAAAAGCGAATTTTTCTTTAAGACTTTTGAAAAAATAGTTTGGTTCGACTTCGACAAAGTTTACCGAATCATCCGACTTTCTTATCTTTATTGTGTCCCCCTTCTTAAGCGAGAAAATGTCGGCCCCATCGGCTACGATGACGACATCAGCAGACTCCCCGCTATCAGTAAGCGTCATTTTTTTATTCTCTCTGAAATTTTCAACCTTGATGGTCGCTTCTTTATCTTCTTTTATTATCACGCTCGGTGTAGGAATGTTGTGGTCAAAAAGTTCTGTAATAATAAAGCAGCTTAACTCGGGCATAACTATCGGACCGTGAGCGGAAAGATTATAGGCGGTCGAGCCGCTGGCTGTCGCAACCATAACCCCGCTACCTCTTATATATTGAAGCGGATATTTTTCGATATCCACCGCTAGCTCCACCATGCCAAGAGGATTTTGAACAACAATTTCATTTACTGCAGATAACTCTGAAATGACCTTGCCGCCGCGAATAACTTCCGCGGCCATCTTCATCCTGGAGTCTATGCGGTATTTACCGTCCATAACCTTCTTGAGTCCCCCCAAGAAATCTTCTGACCTCCTCACAGATGCCATAAACCCGATATTCCCGAGGTTAAGCCCCATAAGAAGCACCCCGCAACCATTCGCCTTTCGCGCCATCTCGATTATTGTCCCATCCCCGCCAAGTGCGATAACAAGTTCCGGCGACGTGCCGCAATTGTTCAAATCTTTTGGCAGAGGAACGATTTTAACTTCAGGATATTTGTCCTCAAACCAGCTCCTTATCTTTTTCTCCCAGGCGACCGCCTTTTCGTTATCTTTATAGAAGAAAAAGGAAACTCTTTTAATTTGTTTTTCGTTATTCACCACGCTGATAATCTAGCATGAAACCTTCTTTCCGTCATTGCGAGCCGAAGCGCCTGCCCAGTAGTGAGCTCTGCTCTACTACTTCGGGTCTTAGCTGAGGCGTGGCAATCTAGTTTTTTTTAATATAAAATACACAAATGAGACTTCACAGATTTTATATAAAAACAGACCTTTCCGGCGACAAAATAACCATCGTCGATAAAGAAACGATAAATCAGATTAAAAACGTCTTCCGACTAAGAAAAGGAGACCAATTTATGATCTTTAATGATAAAAAAGAGGAGGTCGTGGCGACCATAAAAAATATCTCAAGCGATGAGCTCTCGGCCGAGGTGTCAAAGAAAATAAAAAATGATAGCGAGCCACAAAACAAAGTAAATCTCTACCTTTCTATCCTTAAAAAAGAAAACTTCGAGCTCGTTGTTCAAAAAGCGACTGAGGTCGGAGTATCAAAAATAATTCCTGTCATATCCGCCCGCACGGTCAAAATGAATTTGAATATTGAGAGGCTTCAGAAGATCGCCAAAGAAGCGGCCGAGCAATGCGGAAGACAAAATATTCCGGAAATAAGCGAGCCGATTAAAATACGAGAGGCTTTTGAGGAGGCCGCCAAAAACGGCGTTACGCTATTCTTCGACCGATACGGCGAAGACATCTCCACTTGGAAACCCGGTTTCCAAGTGAATATATTTATAGGCGCCGAAGGCGGATGGGACGAATGGGAAGTTGAACTGGCAAAAGAAAAAGGATTCCATATCGCCTCCCTCGGTAAACTGACCCTCCGTGGCGAAACGGCGGCGATAATCGCGACATATTTGGCGGTAAAATAATTAAAAAGCCGAGCACAATGCTCGGCTGAATCGACGTCCTAACTCATTCGCGGCTAAAGTAGTTCCTGAAGAACCTCTTTACTCTTGACCAAAGGCTGTTCAAAACTTGCTCTTTTTCTACTCCGCTTCCTTCGATAGCCTGTTCCATGAGTTCGAGGTACGCATTACTGCCGATAACATGGTCGACGAAGACTTCCCATGGTTCGACATATTCCCGGCACCAAGGATCTATTCCGAGAAAGCCGCTACCGCTCTCAAAGTGGGGCGGAGGACATTTCCTTCCGGGACAAACGACTTCTCCGTTGTAATAGAGCTCCTCGAACTTAACTTCGCATCGACGCAGTACCGGCAGCATATTTCTTCTTACGATGAAACGACATTTTCCGAAAAAATATATACGAGTACCTGCGCTTTTTTCAAGCGCATAGACAATCGCCAAGTCACGATCGTAATTGAGCCATGAAGTTAATCGAATGAGCGTCCGACTATCCGGACCGAAATCATCCTCTTCACGCTGACGCTCGCCCTCGATCATGTTTCGAAGATGTCTTTGGGTAATTGGATCCTTCGAGAACTCGTCCGGATGAATACTTCCTCCGATGATCACACGCCATCTCCCCTTTCAATGTTCGATTTATTCCGAAACCAATCTAGCACACGGGCCACGCAAACACAAAACCACTTGGGCATGACATGTCCAAGTGGTTTCTAATATATTTAACTTCTGGATTGCTTCGCTACGCTCGCAATGACGATTTAGCGATTTTATAACTACTTTTTTCCTGCAACGATGGCAGCCTCAACGTTCTTTGGAACGATCTCGTATCTATCAAATTCCATTACGAAGCTGGCTCGTCCTTCTGTCATAGATCTCAAGGTTGTAACGTAACCGAACATTTCAGACAATGGAACCTTGGCCTTGATAGCCTTAACTCCGTATCTGTCCTCCATTCCTTCGATCTGACCTCTTCTTCCGCTTAGGTTTCCGGTGACATCACCCATGAACTTCTCCGGAGTCGTAACCTCAACTTTCATTATCGGCTCAAGTATAACCGGTCTAGCTCTCTTGCAAGCATCCTGGAAGGCCATAGAACCTGCGAGTTTGAACGCCATTTCTGAAGAGTCAACATCGTGTGAAGAACCGAATGTAAGCTCTACCGACACGTCAACAATAGGGAATCCTGCAACAATACCTTTTCCGAGAGCTTCCCTAACACCTTTTTCGACAGCCGGAATGAATTCCTGAGGGATAACACCTCCTTTAATCGAGTTGATGAACTCAAAATGGTCATCTCTTTTAACGTTCTTTGGAATTTTTGCACCCTCTTCAAGCGGCTTAAGAGGTCTGACGGTGAGCACGCAGTGACCGTATTGTCCCTTACCTCCGGACTGCTTGATATATTTGTTTTCAGCTTCAGCTTCTGTTGTGACGGTCTCTCTATATGCAACCTGCGGCTTGCCTGTATTTGCGTTTACTCCAAACTCTCTCTTCATTCTGTCTACCAAGATCTCGAGGTGGAGCTCTCCCATTCCTGCGATAATTGTTTCCAATGTTTCTTCATCTGTCTTTACCTTAAATGTCGGATCTTCGTCAGAAAGCCTCTTCAAGGCAAACGACATCTTCTCCTGGTCGGCCTTTGTCTTCGGCTCAATCTTTAATTCCACAACAGGATTTGGGAATACTATCTTATTCAAAATAATCGGCTTGTCTTCATCACAAAGAGTATCGGATGTTTTAGCGTCCTTTAATCCTACAACCGCCGCAATTTCTCCTGCGAAGACCTGCTGTATTTCCTCTCTATCGTTAGCATGCATTCTAAGGATTCTTCCTACTCTTTCTTTTGTTCCCTTTGTGGAATTGTAGACATAGCTACCGGACGAAAGGACTCCTGAGTAAACTCTAACGTATGTAAGTTGTCCCACGAATGGATCTGACTGAAGTTTAAATGCCATAGCGGCCAAAGGTTCGGCATCGGAAGCCTTTCTTTCAAGCTCGGCCTCTGTGGCGGGATCGAATCCTTTTACAGGAGGAATATCAACCGGAGCAGGCAAGAAGTCTATAACAGCATCCAAAACTAATTGAACTCCCTTGTTCTTAAGAGCGGATCCGCAGAAAAGAGGGAAAAGCTTGTTGGCGATAACCTCTCTTCTAATAACTTTCTTTAATTCATCAAGATTAATTTCCTTACCCTCAAGATATTCATTCATCAGCTTGTCATCATGCTCGACAATTCTCTCAAGAGTATCCGCTCTTGCGGCCTTTGCATCAGCAAGCAAATTTTCAGGGATGTCCTTCTCAACAATCTTGTTTCCCATATCTCCCTCGAAGTAATATGCCTTCATTCTGAGAAGGTCGATAACTCCTTCGTGATTTTCCTCTGTTCCAATAGGGAGCTGCATTCTAACGCAGTTCTTGTTCAATCTTTCCAAAATTGTTTTATAGCAGTGGTCGAAAGATGCGCCGATTCTGTCCATTTTATTAGCAAAACAGATTCTTGGAACTTTATATTTATCAGCCTGCCTCCAAACTGTCTCCGACTGAGGCTCTACTCCTGCGACTCCGTCAAATACGACAACTCCTCCGTCGAGAACCTTTAGGGATCTTTCAACCTCTGCCGTGAAGTCTACGTGGCCCGGAGTATCAATAATGTTAAATTGGCACCTCTTTGATGTATCCCCCTCCGGCATGTATGAAGGGCTCCAGAAAGCCGTAATAGCGGCCGAGGTGATAGTAATACCTCTTTCTCTTTCCTGTTCCATCCAGTCTGTAGTAGTCTCTCCCTCGTGAACTTCACCTATCTTGTGTTTCTTTCCGGTATAATACAAAACTCTTTCGGAAGTTGTTGTTTTTCCGGCATCTATGTGCGCGATGATTCCGAAATTTCTTACTTTTTCTATAGGCGAGAGACGTTCCATAATGTTTAATTACAAATTATAAATTATAAATTTAAATACAAAAAACTTCGGTTTCAATTACCGGAAATTAATTCGTAATTGGTAATTGATAATTTAAAATTTTCACAGCTGTCTGTGAAAATTTTTGAGCTACCAAGCAAAGTGTGCGAACGCTCGGTTGGCCTCGGCCATCTTGTGTGTATTTTCTTTCTTTTTGAAAGCTTCTCCTTCGTTCTTGCTGGCCAGTATTATCTCATCCGCAAGTCTTGAAGCCATAGGCATACCTTTTTTGCCCTCAGCGGCCAAAATTATCCATCTCATGGCTAGAGCCATTCTTCTGTTTGGCTTAACTTCTCTAGGAACCTGATATGTAGCACCTCCGATTCTTCTGGATCTTACCTCTGTGACAGGACCGACGTTGTTCAGGGCGCTTTCAAAAACCTCTATAGGCTTGTCTGTTTTTGCTTTCTCCCCTACTTCCTTAAGAGCATCATAAACGACCGTCCTCGCGGTATTCTTCTTTCCGCCAATCATTATGTAATTTATAAACTTAGCTAGATCTACTGACTTGTAGACTGTATCCGGCTGTATAGGTTTTCTTGCTTTTATTTTTCTTCTCATTGTTTAGTTATTTAGCCTTTGGCTTCTTCATTCCATACTTGCTTCTGCCCTGTCTTCTTGTGTCGACACCGGCGCAATCAAGCATTCCTCTTACGATGTGATATCGTACTCCCGGAAGATCCTTAACCTTTCCTCCTCTGATAACGACAACGGAGTGCTCCTGCAAATTGTGTCCGATTCCCGGAATATATGCCGTAACCTCCATACCGTTTGTGAGCCTTACTCTCGCAATCTTTCTGAGAGCTGAGTTAGGTTTCTTTGGTGTAGTTGTTTTTACAACCGTGCAAACTCCTCTTTTGAATGGAGACGGGTAAACAACGGGTCTGTTCTTTTTAACATTAAAACCCTTGGCCAAAGCCACTGTTCTTGTTCTCACGCTGACCTTTTTCCTAGGTCTTTTTACTAATTGGTTTATTGTTGACATCGTAGGCGATAATATAGCAGGTCTGTAAAATAAATCAAGGGGGGCCTAGGGGGAACAGGGTCTCGCCTCAAAATGCCTGCAACAAAACTTAAGATAATAGGTACTTAATGAGTATATTTATAATCGGCTCTACTATAGATCCCCAAACAAAGAAAATAAAAATAAAGAGGATGATCAGCTGATTGTTCTCAAGAAAATCTTCTATCTTCTTCTGGCTATAAGGCAAAAAAGAGAAAAACACTTTTGACCCGTCAAACGGAGGAATGGGTGTTAGGTTGAAGATGGCGAGCACAAAATTTATAAGAACTATATACAGGAGGACCCCATATATTTCTATGGGCATAATACCGTCAAGAAGTCTCGTTTTTATCACTGCGCCAAACACGAAAGCTATAAATAAATTCATCACGGGTCCGGCCATAGCCACTGCTGCTGCGGCTTTGTCTCCTCCCCTCAAATTATAGGGGTTGTATGGAACAGGCTTAGCCCAACCAAAAGTAAACCCCATAATTGATGTTATGATAGGCACAATAACAGATCCGATGGGGTCTATATGTTTCAATGGATTCATCGTGAGCCTGCCGGAAAGTTTAGCGGTAGGGTCCCCCAATATATATGCCACATAGCCATGAGAAACCTCATGCGCCACAACAGACATAATAAGAATTGCTATTCCAAATATAGGGCTAATTGATTCCATTTTCGTATCTTGCTAATTAATTAATCTTATGCTAGCATAAAAAAACTTAATTCAAAAACAAATTCACCCTGTTTAGTAAATTTTTAGGTAAAAATTAAAATTTGTTTGCAGCGCAGTCAACAGGGTTCACAGTCGATTAATTAATATTGGTAATAAATAGGTAAAAACAATTAAACAAATTTTTACTTAACAGGGTAAATGGCTAAGACATGCACAATTTGCAAAAGAGGAAGCATAATGGCTGGAGGATACTCCAATAGAGTTAGAGCAACCAAATTCAACCCTACAGGTATCGTCAGAAAGCAGGTAAATCTTCAGTGGGCTACCCTAAAAGACGGAAGCAGAATGAAGGTCTGCACCAGATGTATCAAAGGAAAGAAACACCTCGAAGTAAAGTAAAAAATAGTTACATTTGAAACCACCCGGAGCAAAACCGGGCGGTTTTTATTTTAATTAAATATCATCTCATTACGGCAGAACAATAATTTTCTCTCCATCACTCTTTATCGTTATCGTCCCCTCCTCATCCGTCCGTAAAACAGGTATCTCAAATTTCTCAATTCTTTCAAGCGTCTCCGTAGCGGGGTGACCATACATATTTTTCACACCGACGGAGATAACCGCGTATTCCGGCTTAACATTCCCGAGAAGCATCGGGTGTGTCGCGTTTTTTGACCCGTGGTGTCCCACTTTCAACACATCGCTTTTTATGTTCTCCCCTTCTAAGTAAACAAGCATGTCCTCTGTGGCATTTTCCAGATCCCCTGTCAGCAAAAAAGAAGTATCTCCATAAACCAATCGCAACACCATCATCCCCTCGTGAGGATTATCCTTGGATGAATTTTGACCGGGGAGCAAAACATCCATCGTCGCACCTCCGCCAAGGTCTATTTTCATGCCGCGGAGAGCTTCGATCTCTTTTATATTATTCTCGCCGGTTAATTTTTTTAATGAAATATATTCCGGAGTCTTCGCTGAAACTCCAGACTCGATAAACCCGGAAACCAAATAACGCGGCAAAATATCCAGGAAACCGGCGATATGGTCGGTGTGAGGGTGCGAGAGAGCGATAAGGTCTATTTCGTGATCATAAAAAGGCATGACCTCGCTCAAACTTCGAAGAACTTTTTTGTCCGGCCCGGCATCAATAAGAACCTGATTACCATTCGGTGCATCTATGAATATCGCATCACCCTGTCCAACATCAAGAAATGAAACGGTGAGTACACCGTGCCTATCTTCTCTATAAACTGCATACCAAACAAAAGCGCATGCGAGCACAATGAGTGAAAGTATTATTATTTTAAACTTTTCTTTTTTGAACATTAAAACTTTATAACTTTCAACTTTATAACTAATTTATCTCTTCTATTTTCCATTGGTCTATTTCAGATGAAAATATATCCCTTCTTTTATACACGAAAACGCACGCAAATATTAATACTGAGATCGATAATACAGAAAGCGCAGTAATATTAATAGTCGCGAACGGAAGCGAAGAAAAAATATCGACCACTGACAAAATATATGAAAGAAGTAGCCATGCAACCGCGGCAAAAGGGATTGCAATATAATAATTTATGAAACCAACAATAGCCGCCAAGAAACCAAAAAACATTGTTATCGGTATCAGTAACACTACGAGGATATTCGCGGGTAGTGCAACGAGCGAGAATGTTCCCATTTTATAAATAATGAGCGGTGAGGTCGCTATCTGCGCGCCAATTGTCGCAGAGAGCATTTCACGAAGCCCCAATTTTTCTGTAACAAATTTTAGCCTTTCTTTAACTAAAGGTGAAACATACAAAAGACCAAGTGTGGCAAGAAAAGACAGTTGAAACGACATATCAAATACAAGCACTCTGGGATTCTCTATTATCATCAATACGCCCGCGACAATGAGCGCCGAAGACGCTTCATAAACTCGACCGGTCGTTTTTGCAAGAAGTATTATAAGTGCCATTATCGCGGCGCGAACAGTCGAAGCTCCCGCGCCCGTCATAATTGTAAAAAGCACTACCGATATCGCGCCAAAGACCGACGGCAAAATGCCCGTCGAAAATCGGGAAACAACTTTCATCACCGAATCAGCGATAATCGTCAGGTTGTAGCCGGAAAGAACAATGATGTGCGACAGACCGGCTATCTTAAATTTATCGAGCCATTCTTTTCCAAGCGAATCTTTTGCCCCCAAGATAAGACCTGCGGCAAGAGACGAATGAGGCTCGGGAAGTGTCTCGTGAAGGCTCTGTGTGAAAGTATCGCGCACAGCGAAAAGTGTTTTCTTTAGCGTTGACCCACCCCCCTGTCTCAAGGACCTTAACCCGTGCGTCATCTATTAAAAAATAAATATCATCCTTCCCGAGATAAGAAATATAGTCAAACGAGTCGTTGAAATTTTCCGGCTTTTTGAGATCACCGAATATCCGCAAAGTATCGCCGTATTTATAGCTCGGCAAAAGAGAACTTTTTATAAGAATTTTTTCCTCCTCGTTATACGTCACAACCGCGTTCAATTTTCCGTTCTTCTCTTCCGGCTCTTCGCCAACGAATACTTCGAGGCTTTGCGCCCCGGGTCGAAGTGATGAAACTCTTGGAGTATCTCCCGCTCTTAAACCGTACCAACCGATTCCGAGAGCGAAGAAAATAAAAATAAATGCGACCTCTTTTAATCGCACCTCTTTATTTAAATAATTTTTATAAAAATATTCGGCAAAAAATAAAAGCGCTCCGCAAAAAGCAAAAAGGAAGGCAAACGAATAGCCTAGGTCAACGAATGACCTTACAAAAACACCAAGAATAAAACCGAAAAATACTAGCTCGCGTGACATTGGCCCAAATACTACTCTCGCAAATCGCCACTCGCAACTTGTATAAATCTAAAAGTCTGTGGAAATATTTAAAAAATAAAAAGAGCCCTCACTTTTGTTAAGGCAATGGCATATTTTTACGCCATAAGTCATGCTTAGCCAAGCTAAAAACTTGCGTCATTGCGAGCACCGCGAAGCCTGCCTGCGCAGGCAGGCAATCCAGAAATATTTGGACCAGACCTAGATTGCTTCACTACACTCGCAATGACAAAATTCGTAATTCGTAATTGTTAATTCATCATTCGTATCTCAGCGCCTCTATCGGATTCAAACTCGCCGCTCTATACGCAGGATAATACCCGAAAATAATCCCAATGCCCGCCGACACAGAAAATGCAAGCAACACTGACGTCCATGTTACGGAAGCGTCTATTAATCCAAGATACGAGATAACAAAAGCGGCCACCCAACCGCACACAACTCCGACCGCGCCGCCGAAAAAAGTTAGCATCACCGCTTCCATCAAAAATTGAAACGTTATATCTCCTCTTTTGGCACCGATGGCTTTTCTGAGCCCTATCTCTCTAGTCCTCTCGGTAACCGTTGTAAGCATCATGTTCATAATGCCGATACCTCCGACGACAAGGGAGATTCCCGCGATAGCCGACAATAAATAAGTGAGTGTCGTGGTTATCGTGGAGGCGCTTGCCACAATATCAGATTGATTCATGATG
>JAKLHJ010000029.1 GCA_022710205.1 Patescibacteria group bacterium
ACCTTGAGAGGTCATACGAGCTCACCTCAAAGGTCAAGAACGCACTCATTTATCCGGCTTTCGTCATCGCATCATTCATAATCGTTATGATTTTGATGCTTGTATATGTTATCCCGAAACTTTCAGAAATCATTATGGAGACAGGCGGAGATATACCAATATATACGAAGATAATCATCGGATTGAGCAATTTCTTATTAAATTACGGTATTTTCATTATTGCCATTATTATCGTTGCCGGATTTTTGTTGGCCAGATATTTCAAGACTGAAGATGGTGAGGCCAAGCTGTCTGAGTTGCAAATGAATACTCCATATATAGGAAACTTGTATAAGATGTTCTTCCTTTCCAGGCTTTCAGACAATATGGATACGCTTATTTCTTCCGGAGTGGCGATGGTGCGTTCGGTAGAGATCACGGCAGACGTTGTCGGTTCAAATCTTTACAGAGACATCCTTCTTCAGGTTGCAAATCAGGTAAAAGCCGGAAATTCCCTCTCAAAATCTCTCGGGCAATATGTAGAGATTCCCCAGATCCTCGTGCAGATGGTGAAGATAGGGGAGGAGACCGGAAACCTCGGTTTCGTTTTGAAAACAATGTCGCGATTTTATAAAAGAGAGGTAGATACTGCTGTAGATACCCTCGTAGGCCTCATCGAGCCGTTTATGATAGTGGCACTTGGTCTCGCGGTAGGTATATTGCTCGTGTCTGTGCTAGGGCCTATATATAATATTACAACAGGTATATAGACAGGAATTAAGAATTAAGAATTACGAATTAGGTCAATAATCGGAACCCATCTTCCAAAAAGGAAGACGGGTTCCTTAATTTTACCTCAAAACTGTTTGTCATTCCCGCGAAGGCGGGAATCCATGTGAGCAAAAGGACTATTAAAAAACTGGATTCCCGCCTTCGCGGGAATGACGAAAAACCGTCCCTTTTTGACATATTTTGTATTTTATTTATCCACATCGGCTATTTTGCTTTTCACTTGCATGGTAGTAAAATTAAGAGCATAGGAATGTGATTCCTTGTTTCTTCAAACACGGTCGATGAACAAGATATCGCCTCCTTGTAAAATACGTTAAAAAATAAAATAAATAAAAATGTCGAATAATAGAAAAAAAGGTTTTACATTGATTGAGTTGTTGGTCGTTATTGCGATCATCGGTATGCTCGCCGCTACAGTATTGGTATCTCTCGGCACAGCCAGAGCTAAGGGTAGAGATGCGAAGAGAATTGCCGACCTTAAGAACATTGAATTAGCTATTCAGCTTTTCTCTGATTCAAACAAGGGGGCTGTTCCTGCAACGATTTCAGCGCTAACACCAACCTATCTTGCAAAAGAACCGAAGGATCCAAATACAGATGCTTCATACGCATATACCCCATGTAATCCGGTGGCTGGGAATGCTTCTAAATTTATGAAATATCAGTTGGGTGCCGATTTAGAGAACTTGGCCCCTGTTCATGAGGGGGATTCAGATACTGGGGCAACAGGAGGTAATCCTGCTCTTGTAAGCTGCACATCCGCCTTTACTGGTGAGGATGAGAGTAGTTGTATGGGTTCAGATACCAATCTGCATTGCTACGATCTGACAAATTAGCTAGAAGCTTTTGTTAAAAATTATTAGTCGAAAATTAATTAATAATAAATTAAAAAAATGAAGAAAAAAGGATTTACACTGATTGAACTCTTGGTGGTCATCGCGATCATCGGTATTCTTTCATCAGTAGTTGTAGTTTCGTTGAACAGCGCCAGAGCTAAGGCTAGGGACGCAAAGAGAGTAGCTGACTTGGAGGCTGTAAAGGCCGCCCTCAGCTTGTATTTTGATACAAACCAGGCATATCCTGCCACTTTGGCGGGCATCGGAACAGAATTTTTGGCTTCACAGCCTGTTCCTCCGACTGCAAATGAGGTTTATCTATACGTTCCATCAGCAGATGGCTTGAGCTACCACTTGGGAGCCACACTTGAGCAGGCCGGTCACACATCTCTCTCTGCAGATAGAGACTGTTCTTCCGGTGAAGTAACAGAAGCCTCACCTGCATGTAACGGTTTTGCCGCTCCTGCAACGGGAGGATTTGCCGGAGTAGACCCTATCTACGACGTAACCCCGTAGTAGAGCAAAGCTCACTACAGGGCAGGCCCCGATAGTAGAGCAAAGCTCACTACAGGGCAGACCCCGATAGTAGAGCTTGTTACAGGGCTTGCACCACATAGGTCTTAATGAGTTTAAAAATCCCACCTTCAAAACGGTGGGATTTTTGTATATCCACAGACCTTTTTTAATTTGCCTGTGATATAATTTAAGAATGGATACGATTTTTTATATCGCTACTTTTATACTAGGCACAATTATCGGAAGTTTTTTGAATGTAGTAATTTTTAGGTATAACACAGGCAAAACGGTGGGGGGTAGGTCTATGTGTCTCACTTGTAGCAAGACTTTGAAATGGAATCATCTTATCCCTGTATTTAGTTACCTGTTCCTTCTTGGTAAGTGCGCATACTGCAAGGCGAAGATATCTATCCAATATCCGATAATAGAGGTTCTCACCGGTTTAGCTTTTTTGCTTATCTTGCAAAGAGTTTATCTTTTCCCTATTGCGGTCATTTATTTCGCCGTATTTTCTATACTCCTTGTTATTGCGGTCTATGATTATAGGCACAAAATAATTCCGGATGGCCTTGTTTTTGCTTTTATCGGATTATCTTTCCTTAGAATTGTCGCCGAATATTTCCTCGGAGGGGGAGCATTTACCTATGACTTTGTATCCGGTCTTCTTATCGCCCTTTTCTTTGCAACGCTCTGGTGGGTGTCTGACGGTAGGTGGATGGGATTTGGAGACGCCAAGCTCGCTCTCGGCATTGGTTGGCTTCTTCCGTTCTGCCAAAATTTGAGCGCCATAATGCTTTCCTTTTTCGTCGGTTCCATCGTGGGTCTTTTCCTCATGTTTGTCGCGAAAATAAATTCCAGAAGGAAGGGAATTCCTTTTTATTTTGATAAAGAGATTCCGTTTGCGCCATTCCTTATATTCGCAACATTCGTTTCTTTCGTTTTTAATTTTGATGTCCTAGGTTTAATAATGGGTGGAGTAATTGTTTGTTTCGGATAGTTCAAAAGAATTATGAATTACGAATTAAGAATTAAGAATACAAAAAATACTCAGTGTTCTGGGTTTCAAAATTTTCCGACAATAAAAAACAAGAGAAGGGTTTGTTTGGTGTCCGGGTTCTCGTTATTTGAAATGATAGTGGTTTTGGCGGTTGTTGCTTTTGTGGCCTCCGTTACTTTTTCTAGTTTCCCGAAGATGAACAGCAAGCTCTCACTGGACTTGCTTACACAGGACGTCGCTCTGACAGTGAGACAGGCTCAGATATATGGAACAACGGTTTTCGGGGTGGGGGATGTGACTAGCGGCGGCGCGGGTGCCAACTATCAGGCTTATGGAGTAAGTTTCCCAAGCCCGGAAATAAGGGGAGATGATGGAAATTATAGATATACGCTATTTGCGGATGTCCCGAGTCTAAATGAGCCGGTTACCGCAGACGTCAATTCTCCTAAAAATAGATATGATGAATATCTTGGAGGAGCTAATCAAATTTGCATGAATGATTCAGAGGCCTGTCTTGTGTCTGTTTGTGGCAATCCGACTGCCTTGCCTTTCAAAAATGAGTGTTTGCAAAGATTTATCGTTTCAGGAAGGGACGAGGTCAGCTCGCTTTGTTTGAATTACATGAATAGCGGCAACAAGTCTGCTACTAAAGACCAAAGGGTATCTGCCTGTGAGTCGCCGACTCTCTCTCAAACCTGCGATAATACGCAAGAAACCATAACGAAGCCGGACCCGGGTTCATCTGTAGATATTGTATTCCGAAGGCCGAAATTACAGGCATCTATAACCGCAAAAAATTCCGCTTGTGGTAGCGGAGGATACTTTGCCCCCAATAATATTGGTATAGTTTTGAAATCGGATTCCGGTGATGCAAGGGTTGTCGTGGTTTGGAGAAACGGGCAAATATCAATAGACCGATAAGGAAAGTGCTAAGCGAAAAGCGAAAAATGCAACACAGAAAAAACAACAAAAAAACAGGGTTCACACTCATCGAGCTGATGGTTTCTATCTCAATTTTTAGCGTTGTTATGCTCATCGTTATCGGAGCTCTGCTTATGCTAAATGATGCGAACAAGAAGGCGCAGGCCATGAGAGCCATTGTAGATAATCTAAACTTTGCCACAGAAGATATGACGAGAAATATCAGGACCGGTAGAGATTTTAAATGCGGACTATCCGTCGCAAACGGTAGAGTGAACACTGCCGCTAGAGATTGCCAGCGTAGCGATGTCGAGACCGGCATAAGCACCCTCGGATTTACAGGCATAAGCACCGATGCTCTTACTCAGACCTGCTACGTTTATTCTTTTAGGCAAAAAACCGACACTCTCCCCGGTTCAATTAGCTATGGTTCAAAGGACATAGACTCCGGTAGGGATTGCGTAGAGTATTTTTCAAGTATTCAGTTGAGCGAGCTCGTTTCTCCGGAAGTTGAAGTGGCGGGGTTGCAATTTTATGTTTTCAATGAAACCTCATCGGGACCGGATCAGCAGCCGATTGTAATCTTGGCGCTGAGCGGGGATATAAATGTAGAGCAATATAAATTCAAGACGCCTTTTAATATTCAAACCACCGTTTCGCAGAGAGGAAAAGCGTTTTAAAAATGATTTACCCTGTTTAGTAAAATTTTTTAAAAAATTTAAAATTTAATTACAATTAAATTTTTACTTAACAGGGTAAATAAAATAACAAAAACGAGCCGTTGCTTCTAAAATAAAATATATAAAAAATAAATGCTGAATATATTAAGAAAAAAACAAAATATTCCCGGAACAACCTTGCGAAGCAAAAGGACGGCTCGTTTGGTGTCGGGGTTTACTATTATAGAGGCGCTAGTCGCTATTTCTATTCTTACGATTGCTGTGACCGGTCCTCTTTCTTTGGCTTCAAAAGGGATTAGTTATTCTAGCTATGCAAAGGATGAGATTACTGCTTTTTATCTGGCCAATGAGGCGATAGACGTCATCAGAAATATTAGAGATACAAACATCAACCAGGGGAAGGGTTGGCTTAGAATTCCGGTCAAACAGGGTGTCGTAGAGAATGAGACAGACATTACAGACCGGTGCGGAAGCTCAGACGGCTGTTATTTTGATGTTTGGCAGAGTCCTCCGGACCTACGGTCCGCATTTATATCCGGGAAAGAGCTAACAACCCTTAAGACTTGCAATACATCGGGGCTTGTCAGATTTGGTTATAATTTTGATTGGCCTACTAAATTTAGTCTTAATAAAGACTGCTCTTCAGATAACGATATAGATCAAACATATTTTTCAAGGACTATTACAATAACTCCCGTGGATTCGGATGCGGAAGGACCAACAGAAGTTAGAGCGACGGCGACTGTCTCTTGGGTGACCAGAAGCGGAATGGAAAGAAGTGTCACAATAACTGAAAATATTTTTAGATTAAATACTATCTAAAATGATAAACGGATTTTTAAAAGAGAAAATAAGGATGATAAATCACGGCAAGGAGCTTTTTGCCAGGGGACGAAGCAGTAGGCGCGAGAGTATAAAAATAAATTCCAGAATAAACAAAAAGCGCGGCTTTATCCTGCTTTTTTCGCTTCTTATCTCAAGTATTATGCTGACTGCCGGGCTCGCAATATCGCGAATTATAATAAGGCAGATTTATCTGGCATCTGTGCAGAGAGATTCCCAGATGGCCCTTTTTGCCGCTGATACGGGGCTCGAGTGTGCAAGATATTGGAAGGAAAATGGCCCCAATACGCCTCCGGAATGTAACGAACAGGTGCTGAAAGATTATGATCAGGCGGGAGTTCCTTTGCTTGGCGCCGGGTCTGTCGGCAGCAGCGATGTGAAATTCTTCTTTAATTTGGGTTCTCCAAGTATCCAAAAGACCTGTGTCCAGGTTGAAGTGAAAAATTCAGCGTCCCCTCAAAAGATAAAAGCCAAAGGATACAATGTAGAGTGCGATATTTCTACAGGTAAACCTATTGGAGGCAGGGTAGTAGAAAGAGAGCTGTCTTATATATATTCACAATAAATTTTATTTACCCCGTGAAATTAAATCCCACCCACTGCGGTGGTTTTTAATAAGATAAACTTTATCTTTTGCAATAATCCCATTCAAGCACTTATTTCACCGGGGTTTTTGTCTTCAATTTTGTGCTGGGAAATTGTGTCTTTTTCTACTATAATCAGAACAATATGGAAGATCTGCGAAAGGTGGAAGAAAGAGTAAAAAAGCTACGAGAGGTGATAAATTATCACCGTGAACTTTATCATGTTTATGACAAGCAGGAGATCTCGGAAGAAGCCCTAGATTCTCTAAAATACGAACTTGCAACACTCGAGCAAAAATATCCTCAATTTATAACGCCTGATTCGCCGACACAGCGTGTGGCCGGTAAGCCTTTAGACAAATTTGAGAAGGTAAAGCATAAAGTTCCGCAATGGTCTTTTAACGATGCGTTTTCTGAGGAAGATATCCGCGATTTTGATACAAGAGTTAAAAGATTTCTTGAAAAAGAAGGGGTTTCTTTGCGCGAAGTGGCTTATGATTGCGAGCTAAAGATAGATGGCTTCAAGATCGTGCTTGAATATGAAAAAGGGCTTTTGAAGACCGCCGCTACGAGAGGAGACGGCGTAATTGGTGAAAATGTAACGGCAAATGTGCGAACAATAGAATCTATACCACTTCGCCTAAAAGAAGATGTTGATATTATTGCAGAGGGGGAGATTTGGATGGGAAAGAAGGGGCTTGAGAGAATAAACAAAGAACAAATAAAGAAGGGAGAAGAGCCGTTCGCAAATCCAAGAAATCTTGCCGCCGGCACCATACGCCAGCTTGATCCAAAGATAGTGGCGGAAAGAAAATTAGAAAATTTTGCCTATGATATATCAGAGGCAAGTTTTCCTGTACCGGATAATCAGATAGACGAATTGAAGCGCCTACAATCTCTCGGATTTAAGGTAAATAAGAATTTCAGACTTTGTAAAAACATAGACGAGGTTATTTCTTACTGGAAAGAGTGGCAGAAAAAAGCCGAAAAAGAAGATTATTGGATAGACGGAGTTGTTTTGAAGGTGAACGACAGGCATTATCAGGAGCTTCTTGGCTATACGGGGAAAGCTCCTCGTTTTGGTATCGCTTTTAAATTTAGGGCGGAACAGGCAACAACAATTCTTGAAGATATCAAGGTCCAGGTGGGTAGAACGGGGGTTCTTACTCCCGTCGCGCACTTGAAACCGGTGCAAATAGCCGGTAGCACGGTGTCACGCGCCACGCTCCATAATGAAGATGAAATAAAAAGGCTGGATGCGCGCATTGGAGACACTGTTATTCTGCAAAAAGCCGGGGACGTCATACCGAATATTTTGTCGGTGATAAAAGACTTGAGAACGGGTAAGGAAAAAATATTCAAAATGCCGAAAGATTGTCCTGTCTGCGGAACTCCGGTTATAAGAATGGAGGGGGAGGTAGCATATAAGTGTCCTAATAAAAAATGTTTTGCGAAGGAGAGAAGAAAGATATATTACTTCGCCGGCAAGTCGGGCTTTAATATCGACGGGCTCGGTCCGAAGATAATCGATCTGCTTGCAGACAATGAATTAATCTCTTCACCCGTAGATATTTTTGAATTAAAAGAGGAGGACGTGGAAGCTCTACCTAGAATGGGGGAAAAGTCTGCAGAAAACCTTATAGAAGCCATAAATAAAGCCAAAAAAGTGGCGTTACCGAAGTTTATTACGTCTTTGGGTATAGATGGCGTGGGAGAAGAAACTGCTTATGATCTGGCGAAGCATTTTGGAGATATAGATAAATTGCGAAAGGCTACGTTGGAAGATCTACGAGGGGTTTATGGAATAGGTGAAGTGACTGCGGAGTCGGTGTTTAATTGGCTGTCTGACGCCTCAAATAAGAAATTGTTAGACGAATTACTAGAAAGAGTAAGGATCACAAAAGAAGCCGAGGTCGCTACGAGCGAGAGAGGGAAGCTTTCAGGTAAAACCTTCGTATTTACCGGCACAATGCCTACGCTTGGTCGCGATGAGGGCAAGCAAATGGTGCGCGATAACGGCGGAGATGTGTCAGAATCGGTTTCCCCAAAGACAGATTATCTTGTGGCCGGAGAAAGCGCCGGAAGTAAGTATGATAAGGCAGTTAAACTAGGGGTTAAGGTTATCTCTGAAACGGAATTTTTAAAACTATTAAAATAGTGTTAAATAGAAAAACCCCAGTGAAATAGAAGGAAAATTGATTATTGGGGTAGAATAGATTAATCTTGTTGTATAGTATTAGAGGTGTGTTTAATTTTAATTTCACGGGGTAAATGATTGACGCAGGAACTATAAAAAGGTTGGCGGAACTTTCCAGAATAGAGTTATCGCCCGCGGAAAGTGAAAAGATTCAAAAAGATGTTGGATCTATTTTGGACTATGTATCAGAGCTTAAGAATGCGCCGGTGGGAGGTATTGTGAACGATAAGGAACATATAAATATTATGAGGGAAGACAGCGACCCTCATGAGTCGGGCGGATATACGGATAAGATATTGGCTGAGGCTCCTAAACAAAATGGCGGTTATTTTGTGGTTAAGCAGATAATGGAGGAGAAGAAAAGAATTACGAATTAGGAATTATGAATTACGAATTAGGGAAACTAACAATCAAGAAGGCTGTTGAGGGCATAAAGGCCGGAGATTTTTCGGCAGTTGAACTTACCGGCGAATATTTAAAAAATATCGAAAATAAAGAGGCGGAAATAGGCGCCTATTTGGAGGTTTTTGATGATGCTCTGGAAAATGCAAAAAAGGTAGACGAAAAGATTAAAAACGGAGATAAGAGTGGTACGCTTCTTGGCGTGCCAATGGCTTTTAAAGATAACATTTTAATTGAGGGAAAGACTTGTTCTGCAGGTTCAAAGATGCTTGAGAATTATAAGGCAACATACGATGCGACAGTTATTTCCAGGCTCAAAGAAGCTGGTGTCGTTGCATTGGGCAGGGCCAATATGGATGAATTTGCGATGGGTAGCTCTACCGAGAATTCCGCATTTAAAATAACCAAAAATCCGCACGATCTAAGTAGGGTCCCGGGAGGTTCATCGGGCGGTTCTGCCGCCTCCGTGGCCGGAGAAATGGCTCTTGGATCGCTTGGTTCAGATACGGGAGGGTCTGTCAGACAGCCGGCGGCTTTTTGCGGTATTGTGGGCCTAAAACCGACCTATGGAGCGGTCTCCAGGAACGGTGTGGTCGCTATGGGTAGTTCTCTTGATCAGATAGGTCCGCTTGGAAAGAGGGTGGAGGACGTGGAGGCAATTTTTGATGTAATCCACGGCAGGGATGAGATGGATTCCACTACGCGCATATATCCTGACAACGGAGGCAAGAACTTCGCGAAAAGAATCGGCGTGCCTAGAAATTTTTTGCAGGATGGACTATCAAAAGAGATAGAAGAAAATTTTGACAAGACGCTTGCTGACCTGAAATCTTTGGGATACGAAATTGTAGATATTGATCTGCCAAACATAGGGTATTCTTTGCCGGTTTATTACGTAATCATGCCCGCCGAGGTCTCTACGAACCTCGCCAGATTTGATGGGGTCAGATATGGACTGCACAAAGACGGCGCGAATCTCCTGGAGGATTATGTGAAATCACGAGGGGCCGGATTTGGTCCCGAGGTTAGACGCAGGATCATCCTTGGAACTTACGTTCTTTCTTCAGGATATTATGATGCATATTACAAAAAAGCCGAGGAGGTGCGAGGCCTTATCAAAAACGATTTTGCCAGAATATTTAACGGCGCAAATGCTGTGTCTGCTATGATCACGCCGACCACTCCATCGCCCGCGTTTAAGATAGGGGAGAAGACCGAAGACCCATTAAAGATGTATTTGGAGGATATTTTTACCGTCCCTGCGAATATTGTAGGTGTTCCCGCAATGTCTGTGCCATCAGGTTTTGCCAAATTAGAAGGAAAAGACATCCCGCTTGGGGTTC
>JAKLHJ010000003.1 GCA_022710205.1 Patescibacteria group bacterium
ACTGCCTTTTTTGTCTTTATCTTTGGCCATTTACCCTATTAAGTAAGATTTGAGCCTACTTTTAATAAACCTTTTGCCGTATATTGTCTTTAAGTATTTTCACGCCGAGTGGCGTCTTCTTGATCTAAGCAAGCCTCAAAATAGATTAGCTCAAATGGTTTTCTATTTCTTGTGGACTCGACAAGCCCTTTCAAGTGATGCTCAAATCTAGATTTTCTAGTGTAAATTTTATCATATTGAGGACAATAAAAAAACCCCGAAAAGCAACGAATTGCCTTACGGGGTATGCATCACAACAAAATGCTCATTTCTGCAAGTTGAGCCTTATTTTGTGATTATTTTTAACGCTATTTACCAAAGATTTTTTGCCTCATAAATGCCTCACAAACGGAAAGAAATTGATTTCTAATGCCGTCCGGAGGATTTGAGAAAAAGGACAGGTCAACGAAGGCGGCGCCCGAAGAATTATCCTTCGCTCCGCCGTTCTTTTGCCCGAACATTCTCTTGAGCTCGGAATCAAGCGAGATACTCTTGTCGTAATTACGGGCCTTGATGATTATTTTATCTCTCTGGATCATCCATGCAAAAAGTGTCTGGACCTCACCGATTCTCATCAGAAATTCGGCCGCTTTCAGAATATTGTCCTCGCTCGAACCGCGCAAGTGCGGCTCATCAACACGGAACAATAAGACCGTTCCCCTTCTCTCCCACCTGTCCCTGGAAATGCCGAGGGCATCCAGAAACGATTCGTCATATTCTGAGAAAGAAACATCATTGATTGCTTCTTGGTCGGCATATCTTCGAAGAAACGCGACCATGTCGTAATCGAAAGATGTGGTATGTCTTGAGGTAAGCTTTTTCGCATCACCAAGAATGCCGAGCACCCCAAGTGTCGCGATGATTTTAAGCTCTTTGTCTTTTATATCCTTAAAGACCCCGAGCATAATCATGAGCTTGGTCACCATGGAGGCACAAGCCCCACAAGAGGCGTACCAAAACCACTCTTCGTCCTTTTCTACCATTTCGGCGGGGCGAGTGTGATGGTCAATCACGATATTCGGGTGAAGCGTGCCGGCCGGGAACCTTGCGTCATTCACAGACGGGGTATCCACAAACACAACAAGATCCTCAGGGTTTATCTTTTTGATCATTGCTTCGTCGAGAAGCGTAATATCTCTTTCGAGATGATACTTTTCCACGATTTTGATATTCTGACGATAGTTATCCGGCTTACCGGGAAGACAGATCTCCACGATAAAACCGAACGATCTGAGCAATGTGGCGGTCATCATAACGCACGCGATAGAATCAGGGTCGTAATGCGAGCTTACAACATAAGCGCGGCGACCGACATTCTTCGGGTCGCGCAACAGGGTTTCAAATTTTTTCAACCTATCTTCGCAAAGATCCGCAAATTCTTCCATATTCCCTCTCCTTCCGACAATGTTAAATAGCTTTTATTTCACAACTATTACAATGAACATTTTGCAAAATAATACCAAAAAATGGCCGCCTCGTCAACGACCATTTTTATTTTAAGTTTTGTTTTAAGCCCCAGTAGGAAAGTTCATATGACTTTGTTCCACCAAAGACAATATTCTGAGGCTCGGAAACCGCCTACGGCTTATCTTATTTATTAATTATAGTTCTGCTAGAAACTTCCTACGGGGCAGGCCATCTATCTTATTTCGTAGCTTAATTCAGACTTAAGCGCCTCAGTTATCCTAGACATAGCGGCATTTACATCTTCGTCCTGAAGAGTTTTTTCATAAGATTGAAAAACGAGCCTGAATGCGAGAGACTTCTTTATCGGTCTGCCGTCGGCGTCTTTCTTTTCAAAAACATCAAACAATACCGGTCCATAATTAAGAAGCGGCCCGGCAACGTTCGTAATCTTTTTTACAACAGCGGCAGAATCGGTCTCGGGCGGAACGAACAGCGCAATGTCTCTAACAGATCTCGGGTATTGAGAAATCTTTTTATAAGAAGCTTCTTTATTTATGATTTTGTCAGCATCAAACGACACCTCAGAAACTGCGTTTAATATATCTTGTAAAGGAAACTCTAATATCGTCAAAGTATCCCTTTCTGTAATAGAAAATTTTGGAGCATTTTTTATGCCGAGCTCTGCAAAAAGAGACGAAAAGACCTCCATCACCTGTGCCTTGCTCTTGTTCTGCTTCTTTGTTTTGTAACCTATACCGATACAAATATTCTTTTGCTCCCCTTCTTTTTTAAATACGTTACCTATCTCAAAGATTGATACAGGGTCCTCTACAAACAAGCTGTTTCTCAAATTAAGATTTATTTTTTCTTCCAATTGTCTTGAGAGGTTTTCTCTCATAAAAGATTTGTCGGAAGCCAGTGGGTTATCTAATTCAACCTCTCCACTATCCGTGAGAGAATATCCGTAAATTTCCGAAAAACCGGCGGAAGACAAAAATTGTTTAATTTTATTCACAATCGGATATTCCTTATTTACAATATCCGGAGAAACTTTTTCGGGAAGAATGTTTGGTATTTTTTCGTAGCCATAAAGCCTACCAACCTCTTCGGCAAAATCGGGCACGATGGCGAGATCCAGTCTCCAGGCGGGAGCGGCCGCCTCTATTTTTCCGTTCTTTATTACCGCCGAAACAAATGTCTTGTCTAAAAGTTTCAAAATCTCATCTTCACCTATCTTTACGCCGAGCAGTGCAGATATTTCTGCCGCTGAAAAGACGACGGGTCGTGGTTCTGTCTTACCGGGGTAAACGTCTAAAACATCCTCAAAAACGGCATCCGGCCCGCAGGTTTCCTTCAAGAGGCCCGAAAACAGCCGTATGGCCTCCATGGCCAAAACCCTGGAATAATCGTTCTCAAACCGTTTAGACGCGTCTGTGCGCAAATTTAGCCTTGTAGAGGTCCTTCTAACACTATATGGCTCAAAATTGGCCGATTCCAAGAATATATTTTTTGTTTGTTCTGTAACCCCGGCCCTTTTCCCTCCTTTTACCCCCGCTATTGCGAGCGGCCCCTCTTCGTCGGCGATAACAAGAATGCTTTCTGAAAGTTCTAAGTCCTTGTCATCCAGGGTCCTCATCTTCTCTCCCTTCTTGGCATTTCTTACATAAATATTCCCGACGATCTTATCCAGGTCAAAAGCGTGAAGAGGCTGGCCCATTTCGAACATTACAAAATTGGCGGCATCAACAACGTTATTGATTGATCTTTGTCCTATACCGGCCAGGAGTTCCTTTATATGCTCCGAAGTTTCTCCGACTTTAATATTTTTAACTACGCGTCCGACGTATCTCCTGCACAGATCTTTGTTCTCTATATTCACGGAAGGGCCGCTGTGTTTAATTCCGGCGTCTGCAAGCTCTTTTACAAACGAGGCCGGCTTACTGAGACCGCACAATGCCGATATCTCTCGTGAAATTCCCAAATGGCACAAACAATCATGTGCTCTGTCGGGCAAAATTTTTATTTCCAAAAAAGTATTCCCCTTTTCATCTTTTTCTATTCCCTCGACTTCAAACGAATGAAAAATAAGCGCATCGGCAATCGCCTCAGGCGCGGGAATCTCTGTATTGAAATGTGTTTTAATCCAATTGTATGAAATTCTCATGTGATTAGTTTATAGTTTGTAGTTTTTAGAAACTACCAACTACTATCTATCTGCTACTATCTAACCTAAAACTGATCTATGAACCTAAGGTCTCCTGAATAAAGATGTCTAATATCTTCCACTCCATATTTGAGCATAACCAAACGATCTAATCCCAATCCAAAAGCAAAACCTTTCCACTCCTTCGGATCCAGGCCGACCGCGCTCAAAACATTCGGGTGGACCATTCCTGCTCCCATTATTTCTATCCAAGTGGTGCCCTTGCACATAGGGCAACAGCCTCCGGCCTTTTCATTCTTTATACATCCTGTGCAAGACATATCTATTTCAAATCCGGGCTCAACGAACGGAAAATAACTCGGCCTTAATCTTATTTCTACTGACTCACCGTAAAGTTTTCTTAAAAAGTGCTCCAGTGTGCCCTTGAGATGAGCAACACTCACATTCTTATCAACCAAAAGACCTTCTATCTGATGAAATTGGGCTTCGTGCGTAGCGTCTGTCGCCTCATTCCTGAATATCTTACCTGGAGCGATAATGCGAAGCGGCGGCTTATGCACCTCCATGAACCTTACCTGCACAGCGCTTGTCTGGGTGCGCAAAACACGCCTCTCTGAGAGTGGCTTAAGCCAAAAGGTGTCCTGCATATCTCTGGCGGGATGGTCTGCGGGAACATTCAAAGCGTTAAAATTATAGAATTCTTTTTCTATTTCCGGACCATCGGCGACAACGAATCCAAGGCCCCTAAAAATCTCGACAATCTCGACGATTGTTTGCGTTATGGGGTGTATATGCCCTTTCTTTAATAGATTATCCCTGGTCAAAACTTCCATTCGGATAGTATATCGGAAAATGGCGTTTTTTCCAATAAGTTGGGGGGGGACCAACCATTGGCTCCATATAAATAAAAAGTCCCCTTTTAAAGGGGCTTTTTATATGGAGCCAATGGTCGGGTTCGAACCGACGACCTATTGTTTACAAAACAATTGCTCTACCAACTGAGCTACATTGGCAACTTTACAACAAAAACTATAATAGCAGATAACTTATTTTCTGTTAACCCCCTTTTTATAATCTGCAATATCTCTTATAAAAAGTGACGTTGTCCCTGTGTTCTTCTTTAGGGTGCCTTTTCCGTGAACCATATTTGATAACTGAAGGAACTGATGCGAGGCGGATGATGTAAATCTGTAAAGCTTAGAAGCCGCAAGACCTATCGCTTTCTCAATATGAGGGGCGAGAAGGTTGTGCACTATCAAATAAACTTTTCTTACAATGCCTCGAACGTAACTCCAAATAACATTAAGAGGCCAGTATGCATCATGTGAATGATCGCCCGAGACCCCGACAGTTCTGTTTTCGTGCACCCTCCTAACAAGAACGTAGAGGGCGCCGAAAAAAGAAATTAAAAATGTAGAAACAAGATAATTCATCCTTTATTTATCCAGAACAGAAAATCTGGCGAATCTAGCTATCTCTATCTTCTCTCCAAATTTCTGAATATGGGCCTTTATAAGATCCTCGATTGTTTGATCAGGGTTCTTAATGAACGGCTGTTTCAAAAGAGTTCTCTCTCCGACGTAAGAAGCGATCTTTCCTTCGAGCATCTTCTTCTTTATGTCTTCAGGCTTATTCGACTTTTCTACCTCCTCTGCGAACATCTTACTTATTTTATCCAAAGCATCTGCGGGAACATCGCTCTCTTTCAAATATTCAGGCTTAAGGGCAACTATGTGCATAGCAATATCGTAAGCAAGAGCTTTGAAAGCTTCATTCTTTGCGACGAAGTCAGATTCGGAATTCAATTCTACAAGCGCACCCATAGTGGCGCTAGAGTGAACATAAGCCTGCACAATTCCGGCTCCTAGAGTTCTCTCCTGTTTTTTTGCGGCAACCTCGGCGCCTTTCTTTGAAAGAAGCAATAAGGCCTTGGCCTCATCTCCTTCGGCGTCTTCGAGCGCCTTTCTGCACTGCATAACAGAAACCCCTCCAGTAAGATCCCTTAACTTCTTAATTTGTTCGGTTGTAATAGCCATTTACCCTGTTAAGTAAAAATTTGTTTAATTGTTTTTACTTGATAATGTTATTTTTACTAAAATATCCTGACCTACCCGTCTCGTTCTTTATCTTAAACAAATTTTAAATTTTTTAAGAAAATTTTACTTAACAGGGTGAATTCGTAATCAACTTCCTCTATTTTACCTCGGGGGCCTTAGCTGCTGCAACAGGTGCTACAGGCTTTGGAGCATTTTTGATGCCGTCCTTATATGCCTCAACGATCTTATTTATGAACAGAGAAATGCTTGCTCTTGAAGAATCGTTGGCAACTATAGGGAAATTAATTCCCGCTATGTTGTTGTCTGTTCCCGACAATGAGATTACCGGGATATTTGCCATCTTTGCTTCAGCTATAGCTGTTTCTTCGTTTCTGCTATCTACCACGACAACAGCGGCGGGAGCTCTCTTCATACTTACAACACCGCCGAAGTGTTTCTGAAGCTTTGCAACCTCTCTGTCCAAGAGAAGTCTCTCTTTCTTTGTATACATATCAAGACCTCCAACCGCTTTCTTGGCGATAAGGTCCTCCATTCTGGCAACCCTCTTTCTGATCTCCGGCGCGTTTGTGAGCGTGCCTCCCATCCATCTCAATGCTACCCAAGGCATATTCAATTTTTCAGCTCCGGCCTTAACAGCATCCTGAGCCTCTTTTTTGTTTCCGACAAAAAGTATCTGTTTGCCCTCGGCTCCAAGCCTTCCTACAAATTCAAGAGCGGCTTTCAACGACTTGGCCATAGGCTCAAGATCAATGATGTCCATTCTGTTCTTTGAACCGAAGACATAGTTCTTAACGGAAGGGTGTCTCCTTGATCTGGAATATCCGAAGTGGGCCCCAGCTTTGTGAAGCTCCTCAACTAAAGCGGCGAGACTCTTATCTTCCAATCCTGAAAAATCTAATTTTTGTTCTATTTCTGCCATATTTAAAATGAATTATGAATAAAGAATTAAGACGTTTCCGTCTTTAAAAATACTGTTTATTTTCGTTCCGCCGGTTTGAATACTTAGCGAAACAATCGTCTGGTTATACTAGCAAAAATGGGGCTAAATAGCAACCAAGAAGGCTCCCCACACGTCAAAAGAGCCCCGGAAGGGGCTCTTTTCTATTATATGGCCTATTTTATTCCTCTATGTAGGTTCCGCCGCCACCGGTAGAGGATATTTTAAGGGCGGCATCACGATAACGATCCCCTCCACAAGCGCCACCTGCAGGCGAAGCTTTTATGTTGACCGAATATGTTCCGTCAGAAAGTCTTGTCGTTCCAGCCGGCTGTCTTATTATGTTCAAGGTCAAATTAGATGAGCTGCCAACAGATATTAGGTTTTTTGGAGAAAATACTGGAGACTGGTTGGGCGCAGTCGATTTCTTCCAATGAACTTCTGGTATTGGCACGCCATTCTTCGTTATTTTTTCCACAGATAAAGTAATTTGCGCGCTGCATGGAGAACCCGTGGCATCAATTATTGTTATTTTAGGCAAAACTCCAGAAATATTTTTTGCCGTTACCGGAATCGCGCCCTCTGGCAAGATAACGCTCATATTCATTAGATTGAGGTCAGAGAAGGCGATTAATGACGCAGTAGGAGAAGCGGCAACGGTCAATCCTCCTGGCGTGCATGAAAGGGTCCTTACAGCAACGCCCCCAGCTGGGTTTGGGACCACACTGACAGTTATATTATGGCTTGGAACCGAAGCGCTTGTAGTTAAGGTATAGCTTCTCGTTGTTTGGCCCGGTTTTTCAACTCCATCATCAAACCACCTTATTGTATAATTGTCATTATTACCAGGACCCTCTGGATTAACAGAGAATGTCAGAGTCTTGTTGGGCTCCACTACTGTTACCCCCTCCGCCAATTCCGATAAACACCTAGGAACAAAAAACGTCTCCGGACCCACGCTAGGAGGCACAACTACGCCACCGCAGTTCTCGGTGCATCCTGCCTGGCAACTTTGACCTACACAACCGGGTGTAACAGGCGTGCCGTCCGGATTTGTCTTATAGTCAAAATTTATCCAACCCGGAAATTGTGCCGAGCTAGACATTGCGGGATTGCTCCCTCCACCCCAAGCAAAACCTCCGAATATTTTCTGGCCATTGGTGGCGATATCTTTTATGTAAGCGCCATACTTGATTGTGCCGGCGTCATCGGACATCTTTATCCAACCATCCCAATCACCTCTTTGTATATTGCTTTTAAGCGCGCCGTTACACCCGCTTGCAAAAACCGAACACGCTCTAGCCCAACCCGTGATTTGGCTGTTTACTGCGTTGCCGCTTAAGCGAGCCCACGTCTTTGGAGCCTCAGGGGCGCTTTCTATTCCGCCCGCGTTATCAGAATCTCCTCCAAAATAGATATATCCGAGATCCGGATTCCATGCATAACCGACTAGATTATTTGAGCTGTCTAAGGTCACTCCGTAAGTTATTGGCGTTCCGCTTGAATCTACCAATTTCTTTATACCGTTACCTCCACAGGCATTATTTATGAAGTTGGCGGAAGTGGTGCAATCGTCTGAGTTAAAACTAATCCAGCCCACATTCGAGCTCCATGCCCAGCCGGAAAGCTTGTTGCTTCCGCTTTGCGCGATAGCAGGTATCGGATCGTTGTGAGAAAAATATAGTCCCGGCGCGAAAACTATGGACAAAAGCGTCAAAAGCAGTAGGTGTTTTTTATGAGACATAATAATTAGATTAACTTATACAAAACTATTATAACACTCTTTGCTAAGCAAAATCTATGATGGGCCATGTGGAAAAACCACCAGATATTGTATCTGGTGGTTTTTAAAAATTAAGATTATTCTTCGTCTGAAGATCCGACGGTTCTCTCCCCTTTATCGAAAGCGATAAGAGCATCAATGATGGGGTCTAAGTCGCCGGCCATCACTTTCTCAATATTGTGCCACGATTCTTTTATTCGGTGGTCCGTAATTCTGTTTTGCGGGAAATTGTAGGTTCTTATCTTTTCAGATCTGTCGCCTGTGCCGATCTGACTCTTTCTTTCGCTAGATAATTTTTTCTCCTCCTCTACCCTCTTCAGCTCAGCCACCTTCGCCGCAAGAATGCTCATGGCCGTTTCTCTATTCTTGAGCTGACTTCTCTCGCTGGTGCAACGAACCATGATACCGGTAGGCTTGTGCACAAGACGAACGGCCGTCTCTACCTTGTTTACGTTCTGGCCACCCTTTCCTCCGGCACGAGAAAATTCCATCTCTATATCGCTTTCCGGAATTGCAATCTTCTTGCTTTCAACAATCGGCAATACCGCGACAGAAGCGGTGGAAGTATGAACCCTGCCCTGCTTCTCTGTGGCGGGGACTCTTTGAACTCTATGCACTCCCATTTCGTATTTCAAATGAGAGTATGCCCCCTTCCCCCTTATTTCAAAAGAAGCTTCTTTGTATCCGCCAAGTTCTGACTCAGATTCATCTATCGGTTTCCATGCCCAGCCCTTCAGCTCGGCATATCTCATATATGCCTCGGCAAGCTCTCTCGCGAATATGGCCGCTTCATCTCCTCCGGCTCCGGCTCGCACCTCCAGAATCATCTCTTTCGGATCAAGAGCCGCCGCCTCTTCTTCTTTTGCTATCTCCTCCATCTGAGAAAGAAGGGATGATTGGCTTTCTTCGAGTTTCTTAATGTCAGCCTCTGCTATTTCTTTAAGCTCGGGGTCACTCTCAACTATTTTTTGATTTTCTTCTATCTCAGCCAAAATACGCTCATATCCTTTGAAAAGATATGTGGTCTTTGGATTGTCTTTAAGTTTTAATAGTTTTTCGTCCATAAAAAATTTTCAATTTCTAAGCGTAGTCGTAATCTTATTGTAAATTAATAATTGCGCAAATCAAAACGCCCTCTAAAAAATCAAAGGGCGTTTCAAGAGATTAAACTATTTCTCCTTCTTTGTGCCGGTCTTCTTCGCGGCTCTTGCCTTGAATTTCTCAACTCTTCCGGCTGTGTCTACAATCCTCTCGTTACCTGTAAAGAATGGGTGGCACTTACCGCAGATTTCAACTCTGATCTCAGGTAGCACAGAACCAACCTCAAACTGGTTTCCACATGAGCAAATAACCTTTGCTTTATCGTTATATTTTGGATGAATTTTATCTTTCATAAGGGATAGATTATCAAATAGTTTACTGCGAGTCAAGGACGTCAATATCCTTCTGTAATTCTACGGCCCTATTTGCCACCTTGGCTCCATAGCCGTTTAGGTGCTTCTTCCAGTTAGCTCCGGCGTAATACTTGGCGGCCGCACATTTTTCCTGATTATATTTGCTTGTATAGGTCTTCTCACAACCCTCCAACGCATCGCTGAGATACAGTGCGGTAGCGGTAAATGCATCCAGATTATTGAATGGAGATGCCGGCACGTTACCGGTGACCTTTTCCACCCTCTTTTTATATCCGGTTCCCGCCGCGCCGTCCCACCAAGTCTTTGGCATAAACTGAGACGGACCCATAGCTCCTCCGTATTGACCGTCTTTGCTTATCGGACAAGATACCGGTGTAGTATTAGGATTCTTTCCTATTTCAGAAAGCAAAGCCAAATATGCGGGTTTCTGTGTGTCGCTCATAACAGTTCCGGATTTATTGTTCCACGGGGTATTGTAGAAACACTTTCCCAAATTAGCTCCTATCGCTCCATCCATCCCAGACTCTTGGGTTAAAATAGAAAGAACAAAAGCTGCTCTAACCCCTATCGCCTGCTCGGCAACACGGACCAAACGAAGAGCCTCGGCAAACTTAAGTTCACCTCCACCCGTTAGCTTCAACATCATGTTCTTTATTTTATTCACAAGGGCCTGCTTTTCCGCAAGCATCGCTTTATATTTTATTTCTTCCCCCTTAGTCTCCTTCAAAATTCTCGCCTTCTCAGCCTCTGCGAGCTCAGTCTTTCTTTTCTCTATTTCCTGAAGAGATTTAAGTCCCCTCTCCTTTTCTTTTTTACCAGCCAAATCCTTTTTGGCCTCCTCTTCACTTTTCTGTATGTCTTTGTATTTGTTTAGGGTCTCCTTCAAAGAAGCCTCTACCGACTCAAAAGAAGCAAGGTCGTTGAAAAATTCCGAAATATTTCTATTGTCCAAAATAACTTCAGGCAAAGTAATAGACTCTAAATCTTCTGTTTCTCGAATAAGCTCGGCCGTAGATGTCCTTATATCGTCCATTTTTACATTCATCTCCTCTATATTTTGGTTTTTCTTGTCTATCTCCCTTTCAATGTTAACGATGGCAATATTTCTCGCCTTAATCTCCGACTTAGTTTTTTCCACCTTCGCGGTTATAAGTTTAAGATCTCTTTGCAAGCTCGCGGATTCTTTTTCTTTTTCCTGTATAAGTTGCTGATGCGCCAAAATTTCTTCTTGGCACTTCAAAAATTTCTTATCGAGCACCTCGGGCCGCTCATTTTCATTAACAGTATCACAAGAGATACTTGTATCTTCTGCGAAAGAAACAACAGGGAAAAAGGTCAAGAACAATAGTCCCAAAAAAATCGTCTTTTTCGTTTTGAGAGACGTTGATAAATTCATACTATTAAGTATATCTAAAATTATCTTTTTGAAAACTAAAGGCCCTCATATGAGGGCCCCCGGTTTTCAAATTATTCTTAATTCCTAATTCTTTCTTCCTGACTCTTATCTTATTTCTTTGCAGGCTCTGCTCCCTCTTCTCCTTCTTCAGGCTTCTTACCCTTCTTTTCAACTTCAATCTTGGAAAGATCGGCAGGCTCTTCAACTTTCTCTTCTTTTTCAACAACCGCCGAAACAAGAGCGATAACCTCATCCGGTGATGTAACAGCTCTTACCCCTTCTCCCAGTTTCAAATCCTTAACAGTAACTCTGTCCGAGAGGGTCTCAAGAGAGGAAACATTAACGACAATTTCCTGAGGAAGTTTATCGGGCTCTGCCTCAACCTCAACGTTGTGCATAACTCTTACCAAAATTCCTCCAAAAGCCTTGATAGCAGGAGCATCTCCTTCGAATCTGAGCGGGATGTTTACGGAAACAGTCATACCCTTCTTAACGGCATAAAAGTCGGCGTGGATAGGAGTCCCTGTAATTGGATTTACAACAACGTCCTGTATAAGAGTATTCTTTACGCCGTCAGAATCGGTTTCTATGGCTACAACGACTGTCTCTCCGGCCTTTTTCCAAACTTTAATAAACTCGTTTAATTTTACCGAATAATGTGCAGTCGGCTCTCCCGGGCCGTATACAACGACGGGAATAAGGTCCTCATATCTAAGGGATTTTACCTTTTTACCCAACGTATCTCTCTTTTTTGCGGTTAAAGTTAACATGGACATATATTATACATATAGAAGATAGAATTGCAAATCTTTAATAGCCTTTATTTGGGGCTTTTATGGGTAGACAATAATTGGCACCCTAAACAAAAAGTTTGTAGATAGTAGTTGGTAGTTAATCAACAAAATAAAAACTACAAACTATTAACTATAAACTAATTAAACTTATAGAAGATTTTTTTGCCGAAACGCAGGTCTATATACTCTAAATTTTTAAGCGGTTCGGTCTTGTTATCGGCGCTTCCCCTAAACGCCTCTGAAGACAAAATAACTTTCAGGTTAGCCTCCGCGCTCTCCAAATCTCCTCCAAAACCGGCCCAAGTCGCCTCAGTTTCCGGCTTAAGTAGGCCGCTCGAGTCATTGCCCTTGAAAGAATATCCTTCTTCTGTTCTTGGGGACATCATAATTTTCCACTTGCCCCCTATTCCATTCTCAAAAAATAGATCTATATCACTCCCCTCACCAAGAAAATAATATGAAGCCTTCCAATTATCTGAAAAATTTTTTTTCAACAATTCCTCCGCCCTCTGTCTGAAAGTTATAAGCATTTTTATATATTCAGCCGGAAAAATATTTTTTCCAACATAATATGAATCACTTTCCTCGGAGGGAAGACCGCCCTCAAACCTCAAAAATACTCCGTCAGAAAAATGCGGCGCCCTATCAAAGATGAGCCCGTTTCCGTCTGCGTAATAACACGTCTTTGGGTCATTTTTGCACCACAAAAGCCGAGCTTGCCTTTCTGTGATATTTATTGAGAGAGTATTGAGGTCATCAAGAGACACTTCCGCTTCTTCGATCTTTAAAATATTAGTCTTAAGAAAATCTATCATCCCCCGCCTCCCATATATAAAAGCATTATTTTTTGGGAAAAGACCAAAATACCTTCCCTCTAGTCTTGGTTTTATCTGATTGGCCAGAACTGCGCGCGAGATAGTCCTTTCTCCGGATATTTTAATTTTTTTTATCAGAAATCTGTCTATTTGAGACAAGCCCGCGAGAGATAACGTTATAAACAAAAAAGTGCAAAGAAAAATGGAAAAAGTATTGAACTTTTTCTTTCTCCTCAATTTGGCAGAAGATTTTAAGGCGTCCCGTTGCAAACTCACTACTTAATTGTAGTTCAAAAACGAATTTATTTAAACCTGTGGTTTTTCTATCTTTGTTCTTCCTCCCATATATGGCCTCAAAACCTCCGGGATTGTGATGGAACCGTCGGCGTTTTGGAAATTTTCCACTATCGCGACAAGCGCTCTAGGCGTAGCAAGAGCTGTCCCGTTCAATGAATGCGCAAACTTCAACTTTCCGTCTTCATCCTTGTATTTGGTATTCAGTCTTCTCGTCTGGAAATCGTGAAAATAAGAAATAGAGTGTGTCTCCCGATACTTCCCCTCACTAGGCACCCATGCTTCTATATCGTATTTTTTGACCTGACCCAGGCCGAGATCGCCTCCGCAATTTATAACCACTCTGTATGGAATACCGAGCTTCTGCATTATCTCTTCAGCGTTTTCACGAAGTTCCTCGTGGAGTTTTACACTCTGCTCGTGGCTCGCCTCGCAAAGTATAACCTGCTCAACCTTGTAGAACTCGTGCAGTCTAATAAGTCCTTTTGTATCCTTGCCGTGGCTTCCGGCCTCCCGTCTGAAACATGGAGAGAAAGAAACAAATTTCTTAGGCAGAATTTCTTTCGGAACTATCTCATCCATATAGAAACCCATTGTGCCCACCTCAGCGGTACCGGCCAAATAATCGGCATCTTGAGTCTTGTATAAGTCCTCCTCCCCCTGTGGTAGATAACCTGTTCCATAAAAAGGTTCTTTCTTAACCAAGCTCGGAGCAAGAAGCGGTGAATATCCTTTTTTAACCAAACTGTCTATGCAGAATTGCCAGATGGCCATCGATAACAAGAATCCGTCATTCTTCAGGAAATATCCTCTGAAGCCGGAAACTTTTATTCCTCTGTCAAAATCAACCATATCGAGGTCCAAAAGAATTTCGTGCTGGCTCTTTGGTGTGAAATCAAACTTCGCAATATTTCCCCAAGTTTTTATTTCTTTGTTGTCGGCATCGCTCGCACCCTCCGGCACAGACATATCAGGAACATTGGGCACCTGTACCATGAGTGACCTCCACTTTTTCATAACTTCTTCAAGTCTTGCCTCTTTTTTCTGAAGTTCATCTTTTATTTCCTTCATCTGGAAAATGAGGTCATTCCTTTCTTTCATATCGGACGTGCTGGATATCTTTGGATTCATAGCGTTCTGCTTGGCGCGTATTTCGTCCACCTCCTTGATCAGGGCAACTCTGTCGCCGTCGGCCTCAATGAGCTCCTCAACTTTAAAATTGCTGTGCTTTTTCCTGGCCGCCTCTTTTATGAGGTCCGGATTTTCTTTTATAAATTTGATATCTAACATTTACCCCGTGAAATTAACATTATTAAACCGCGAAGTTCGAATTTGTTTCTTAAAAATTATTTAATCTCTATATTCCCAGCAGACTCCTATTTCACTGGGGTACATGGGAATCATAACATAATTTCAGCAGTTCTCAACCACGTCTCCACAAAATCTTCCGTCTGACTTTGAGAGCAAGCGTAAAATGAAAATCTAAAAATACAAAACAACAACTCAAAATTAAAAACATTACCATATATTTATCTTATTATTTTTTGTTTTTAGCTTTTCGCTTTGCGCTATATCCTATGCTATATTACGCAAGATGAAAGACTCAATCAGAAAATTAAACCAAAACGAGTTCCCTAAGGCCCTATTAGAGATTCCGCAACCGCCCAAACAACTTTATGTTGAAGGCGAACTCCCTGACGAAAATGAATATATCTACCTCACCGTTGTCGGCTCAAGGAAATTTTCAAACTATGGCAAAGACGCTTGTGAAAAACTTATAAGCGAGCTCGCGGGATATAATATTGTGATAGTCTCCGGACTCGCGCACGGGATAGATGCCATCGCACACAAAGCCGCCATGAAAGCGGGTTTAAAAACTGTCGGTGTACCGGGCTCAGGACTTGATAGAAAAGTTCTTTATCCTTCGCTCAATAGAAAAATTGCCGATGAAATAGTCAGCAAGGGCGGCGCGCTACTATCTGAATTTGACCCAATGCAAAGAGCGACCCGTTACACTTTCCCGCAGAGAAACAGGATAATGGCCGGACTCGCAAAAGCGATACTTGTTATAGAAGCTGGAGACAAATCCGGCACGCTCATAACCGCACGACTTGCGACCGAATACAACCGAGATCTTCTCGTCGTCCCCGGCTCAATATTTTCACCGAACGCGGCCGGCTCAAACAAGCTAATAAATCTCGGCGCGACTCCCGTCTCATCCGGCGAAGAAATATTGAAAGCGCTCGGCATCGACGTAGAAACAAAACAAAAAGCGCTGGACCTGAAAGACCCCGCGCTATCGGAAAACGAACGAAAAGTTCTTGAAATTTTATCTATCGAGCCGCTCCCCCGCGACGACCTCATCCGCGAATTAAAATTGCCAATAAGTGAATCAAATACCCTACTTTCTGTAATGGAAATAAAAGGGTTGATAACGGAGTCGTTGGGAGAAGTGAGAATGAATTAGGAATTAAAAATTACGAATTACGAATTCGTTCGATAACTGTCATCTCGAGCTTGTCGAGAGATCCCTTGAACACCGAACAGAATTAATTTCTGGATTGCTTCGCAAAGCTCGCAATGACATTTTAAGCAATAAAAAAGCCGCCGGGACCGAAGTCACGGCGGCGAACTGCGTTCTGCTAATAAAACTATCTGTGCAGGGCCTTCTTTTCTTTGCTCTCGCTAGTAAAGGCAATCATCCATGCAATCACGACGAGAACGGGGTTGGTATCCCAGTACGAGTTGGTGGCCAGGACGGCGATGGTAATACGAGGAAAGAAAATCCAGCCAAACCAACCAAGAAAGCCGAAGCCGAGAACAGTTCCCGAGAAGAACATGGTGAGACGAGGGAAGAGTGCGCAGCAGATGAGGAAGAGAATTCCGTGGACCATCCAGAAATCCATTTTTACCGTTTCCTTTCCTGCGCGCTTGGCGCGAAAGTTCAGTTCGTTTTATCTTCCGGTTCTTCATAATCCGGCGGTGGCTCGTGATACTTCTCATAAAGCATGTAGTCGCGATACCGCTTTTCTGCGTGCGTCATCCTATCCGGCACTTTAGATGCGGCATACATAAGAATGAATGGCAAACAGATGATAAAAAGTATAGCCGCAAGGACAATGCCATTAAGGACAATGAAGCAGATCCACCACAGCACTGAAAACAAAAAATTGAATGGTAGTAGCAGCCAACTAATCACAGACATATTTCACTACCCCCTTTTTTAAAGAACCTTTAGTTATTTTTTTAAATTATACACTTAATCTATTGTCTTGTCAAACATTTTTGCTGATAAGCTAAAAAGCGCTTATTTATAAGCCCCCGTCCTCGATTTGGACATGGAACGTCTAAAAGTCTGGATTCCCGTCTGCACGGGAATGACACTACCCCCTCTGGATTGCTTCGCGAGGCTCGCAAAGACAAAACCCACTTGGAGGCAAAGCTTCCAAGTGGGCTAACTTTACAACTTTATAACATTTAACTTTATAACTAACTCTAATGTCCCTTCGTCTTAAACACCTTCAAGCTTCTCATTCTGACTGATTTTGGCGTAACCTCAACAAGCTCATCGTCGCTGATATATTCAAGTGCATCCTCTACTCCCATTTCAACATGCGGGTCGAGCATCACCATACCATCGCTAGAAGTGCTTCTCATGTTTGAAAGTTCTTTCTTTTTACAAACATTAATTTCAAGATCTTCATCTCTGGAGCACCTCCCGACAACCTGGCCTCTGTATACCTGCACTCCCGGTGGGACGAACATTGTGCCGCGAAGTTGTGCATTCTCGAGAGCAAAAGCTGTGGTTTGACCATCTTCATAAGCAACAACGGAACCGTGTGGCTGAGGTCTTGCCTCCACCGCCGGCAAATAGCCGTAAAATAAAGAATTCAAAATACCGAGACCTTTTGTGTCCGTCATAAACTTCGATCTGAAGCCGAGGAATCTACTCGTAGGGATTATAAATGTAAGGTGTGTTATCCCCTCGTGCAATCGCATATCTTTCATCTCAGCACCTCTTGTTCCCATTTTTTCAATTATCGTGCCTGCGAAATTATCAGGCACCTCGATAGAGACCTCTTCATAAGGCTCATTCTTAACGCCATCAATGTCTTTGTAGATAACCTTCGGTCTTCCAACCTGAAATTCGTATCCCTCTCTCCTCATCCTCTCAATGAGGATTCCGATATGAAGCTCCCCTCTTCCTGAAACGAGGAATTTCTCCGGAAAATTTGTATCTTCTACGCGAAGGGCTACGTCAGTCTCCATTTCTTTATAAAGCCTCTCGCGAAGCTGTCTTGAGGTGACATAAGTTCCCTCTCTGCCCGCAAACGGAGAATTGTTAACCATAAAGACAACCTGGATCGTTGGCTCGTCTATCTTAAGCCTTGTGAGCGCCACGGGATTATCTTTAGAAGAAATAGTATCACCGATGCCTATGTCGGGATAACCGGCAATATGAACGATGTCGCCCGCACCCGCCTCGCACACCTCAACCCTACCGAGTCCATCGGAAACCATAAGCGCGGTCACCTTAAAATTAACGGCCTTACCGTCACGTCCTATGCAAGAAACAGTCTCCCCGCTTTTTATCTTTCCTTTGTAAATCTTTCCGGTCGCAATTCTGCCCTTGAAATCATCTCGGGAAATATTAACTGTCAAAAACTGCAGATTTGCATCCACATCTCTCTCGGCAGGCGGAACAAATTTCAAAATAGTCTCAAATATCGGAGTAATGTCTTTCATTTCTGAAACATCCGGCTTCATGCCAGCCTTCCCTTGTTTTGAAATAGAATAAATGACAGGAAAATCAAGCTGGGCATCATTCGCTCCAAGCTCTATAAAAAGATTCAACGCCTCATCAAGAACATACGCCGGCCTAGCTTCCGGCTTATCCATTTTATTTATTACAACAATTATTTTGAGACCAAGCTGAAGCGCCTTCTTGAGCACGAATCTCGTCTGCGGCATCGGGCCTTCCTTTGCATCGATGAGAAGAAGCGCCGCATCAGCCATAGTAAGCACGCGCTCTACCTCTCCGCCGAAATCAGCGTGACCCGGAGTATCAAGAATGTTTATTTTTGTATTTCCATATCTAACAGAAGCATTCTTCGCAAAAATAGTGATGCCTCTTTCCTTCTCAATCTCGTTCGAATCCATTATGCACTCTGTGTTCAAGACCTCGTCCTTGATGTTTGTTTTTGCTTGGCGCAACAAAGCATCCACGAGCGTAGTTTTGCCGTGGTCAACGTGGGCGATTATTGCGATGTTTCGGATGTCTTCGTTCATTTACTTGTGAATTTAACGAAGTCAAATAATACAATATTAATGTAAAAAAAGCAAGACCCACCTGTTGTCAGTGGGCCTTAAAGATAGATTCTAAAAGTTTGGGGCGATATTTCTCCATAAATACAAAAAGATCGTAATCATCCTCAAGGTGGAGATACTCTGTAATCTCCCTAAACAATTCATAATCGGAAACGGAAAGATCCAGGACCCGATAACGAAGATTGGGGCGCACAAAGTATCACCTCCTCCTTTTAGAAACATTGCAAGGAACGTTTCAGCTATCTTACACCTATTCTCAAAAAAGTTAAACCCAGGCGAAGTGCCTGGGTTTCGTCTGCTTTAATTCTTGGAGAAATCGAAGGTGTGGAACAGTTCGTCGGCGAGCTTAGGCCGATGCGCCTTCATCAGAAAGAGGACGTGGCCATGGTGCTGAAGAGGCTCGAATTCAAGCCGAAGAACATCGTCGGGAACGCGGGGGTCTGTGATCATCGTCTCGATGGGGATACCGATCCCCTGAAAGATCATCTCGTTCTGCTCAAGTTTCGGCATCGCCCCTCCTATTCTTCGACGAAGCAGAGAAGCTGCTTCAAGAGACACGGACGGTAGTTTTGAAGAACGTGGATGACGGCATTCTGGTCCTCCGAGTAGAGACCCGAGGACACTTCGCGAAAGATCTCGTCGTCCGTGAACTTTTCGTCACGAATCCTGTCGAGGATGTTTTGTTCTCTGTTGTCCTTCATGCGGCTTCCTCCCTTTCTTTTTCTCCTGATTTAATGAACTTACCAAAAAGCAGACTAACATATTAGCCAAATATAGTCAAATCAAGCAAAAACCGGCCACAAGGCCGGTTTTATAAAATTATTACCACTTCCCGCTCGAGCCCCCTCCGCCGGAACTGCCGCCACCGAATCCTCCAAATCCACCGCCTCCGCCAAAACCTCCATGACCACCAAATCCACCTCCACCTATGTGTCTCCTTATCTTTTCTGGGTCGACGACGCGAGAAACGAAATAATCAAAAGCGAGGCCAAGCACCCCGAATATGAAGGCTAACAAAAATCCGGCAAAATAAGATACAAAAATAATCCCAATTAAAGCGCCAACAACTAAGCCGAAGACGCCACCCTCCCAGTATGATTTTGATCGGCCAAAAACCATTATCAAGACATCGAGAACCAAAAACAAAACGAAGAATATAAGCGGAAATATATTTTCGAAAGCGGTGCTATCCGCGGGACCATTATCGTCCGGAACATACTCCCCTTTTGTCGCGCCGATTATCTTATCCACGGCTCCATCTATGCCAACAGAATAGTTGCCGTCGCGGAAAGCCGGGGTCATCACGTTTCTGATTATCCAATTGGCCTGACTATCTGTAAGTGCGCCCTCGAGGCCGTATCCGACCTCTATCCTCATTTCTCTGTCCTCAATCGCAACCAAAATCAAGACACCGTTGTCTTTATTGGCCTTTCCCGGCTTCCACTCCTCAAACAATTTAATAGCAAAATTTTCAATGTAATCTCCACCAAGATTTGGAATGACTGCAATCGCAATCTCATTGCTTGTTTCTTTCTCAAACAGAGAAAGCTTAGATTCGAGAGCAGTTTTTTGCTCGGCACTCAAAACACCTGCTCCGTCGTAGACAAAACCAGCCGGCCTCCCAAGGCTGTAATATGCGCTTACAACTGAAGTTAGCGAGGCAAATATTATTATCGCCCCAAATATTTTCAGTATTTTCATTAAGGTTATTAGAGCTGTACCTTAGGAACGTTCTCTGCCCCCTTCTCGGCGTTGAAATATACAGCCTGCTCAAAGCCGAACATAGAAGCAATCATGTTTGAAGGAAATCTCTTTGTCATAAGATTGAAACTTGTGACGTTGTCGTTATATCTCATTCTCTCGACAGCTACCCTGTTCTCTGTGCCGGCGAGCTCAGCCTGCATGCTAAGGACGGCCTCAACAGACCTCAACTGCGGATAATTCTCGGCAAGCACCAAAAACTTACCAACAGCGCTCTCTAATTCGTTAGCCGCAGTAACCTTATCTCCAGTAGTAGCGGCGTTCATATATTTTGTTCTGGCGTCTGTTACCAAGGTAAGAGTTGCGGTCTCCTGCTTCATTATTCCCTTAACTGATTCAACCAAATTTGGGATAAGATCAAGTCTCCTCTGATACTGAACCTCAACCTGCTTCCACTGATTATCTACAAGCGCGCTTCCTGTTACTAAGCCATTGTATGTCATCCATACATAACCCAACACAACTAATGCAACTCCCAAAATTATCCAAAGTGTTTTATTCATTTTTTTATAAATTACTAATTGTTAATACGGATAATATAATAACATCACAAGGCTTAAAAGAAAAACCGCCAAAAGGCGGTTTATTGTGCGCGTGCCAGGAGTCGAACCTGGGACCTAACGAGTATCAGTCGTTTGCTCTACCAGCTGAGCTACACGCGCTTTTAATCCATATATATTATTTATTTTTGTTCACTGTGTCAACAAAAGCGCGCATTGCTGACATTATCTCGACCACCCTATCAACACCAAAAGCATATAGGCTACAGGTGCCGTGACGAAATGAATCCTTGTAGGTAAAACTAGCCGGTCTTAATTTTCTAACTGAAAGTTTATAAATTTGATTGGAACCAATAACAAGTTCCTTTTTCCAAAAATTTCTTTCCTTATTTAAATCCATGTCTTCATATAAATGAAGCTGTATGCGGAATTCGCTGCGATCTATACCAAAATATTTCTCAAGCCATCTCATAAAAAATTTTATTACGCCTGAATCGGTATTTGCGATCACGATAGTAGACTCTTTCTTTTTAGCCCCCTCAGCGAGATACAACATAAGCCCTGCCACGAATATCGAATCGTCACTCAGACGCGAGAAACGTTCCGCATATTTATCATATATCTTACGAGACCTATCTTCCTTCTTCCTTCTCATCGTTTCTCTGTATTTTTCTCTGGAGGCCTCCCCTTTTGACCACCCCTTACGCCTTAATTCCAAAAGTCTTTTTGGTGCCAAAGGCATTTCTCGCAACCAATAACTAAGCGTGCTTTTGGACACATTTAGACGCCTTTTTATCTCACCATAACTGGCGCCGGCTTTCCTCATCTCTACCGCCTTTTTTCTGGCCTCAGTTTTCATCTTAGAACCAAAGCATT
>JAKLHJ010000030.1 GCA_022710205.1 Patescibacteria group bacterium
CTTTTCTGAGCCTCTGTCCGTTACATTCCTTACATATCTCATCGCTCCAAAGAGACTCCGTGCCGATACCATGACAGGCGGGACATGCTCCATATGGAGAGTTGAATGAGAAAAGTCTCGGCTCTATTTCTATGAAAGAAAATCCGTCGTTCGGACAAGTGTATTTTGCGGACATCGCAAACTCTTCCCACTTCTTGCCCAAATCTCTTAGAAGAAGTTTGCCACCGTCGTATGAAAAAATAACTCTTATGGTGTCCTCTGCGTTAGAAAGCGCCAGGGGCACAGACTCTGCAAGCCTGTCTCTTACGTTCTGATTGTTTACACCAAAATCGCTGACGGCTATTTCGTCAACCATAATGTCTATATCGTGCTTCTTATTTTTATCTAAAACAATTTGTTCGCGGAGGTGATAAAGAGTCCCATCAACCCTCGCCTTGAAAAATCCCTTACCAAGAAAATCGTAGAGCATCTGGTAGTATTCTCCTTTTCTTCCTCTCACAACAGGGGCAAATATGAGCACGCGAGAAAGCTCCTCCTTTCTGTCGGAAGATTCTATTTTCTCCATTATGAATTGGATGATCTCGTCGGTGGAAAGTTTTTGTATCGGCTCATTGCAAACAAGACAATGAGGAATACCGATCCTCGCATAAAGAACACGGAGATAATCGTATATCTCTGTAATAGTCGCGACGGTCGAACGAGGGTTCGCGGAGTGTGACTTCTGGTCAATAGAGATGGCGGGAGAAAGCCCTGTGATCTCATCAACGTCAGGCTTCTGGAATTGTTTCAAAAACTGCCTTGCGTAAGACGAAAGTGACTCAACATAGCGCCTCTGACCTTCGGCAAAAATAGTATCAAAAGCAAGGGATGATTTACCCGAACCGGAAAGACCGGTAAAGGCTATCATTTTGCCGCGCGGAAGCTCCAGATCTATATCTTTTAAATTGTGTGTCCTGGCGCCCTTTATTCGAATTTTTCCTTGCCCGCTTAAATTTTCATCTTTCATTGTATTGTCTAATTAAAATTGTGTTTCTCCGACCCTGCCCTATGTTCAAATTCTGAATATTTTTTAAAAAAATTTTGGCGGGTAAATCATTTATTCGCCCTCCTAAATTTTTATTGTCCATTGTTTTGTTGTATTTTAACCCTTATTTCGACCATATTGCTTTGTTATATTACCCATCAAATTATGTATAAAAATTTTGGCGGGTAAATTTTTCATGGCGTTTTTTGGTTCTTTAGTAAAGCGATGCATTATACAATTGATTTCAAATATATGCAATGTAGAAAGAGAATGAAGGGTGGTGTATGATACTTCACCATAATGACCTTCGGTAATCTTTATCCGAAGTATTAGCACATTAAAAATAAAAAGGAGGTGCTTTTTGTGAAATATCCTTATCTTGCATCCAGAGAAGAAGGCGGACCCTATATCCCCATCCCCGAAGACGTGATCAAGAAGATCTACGGCGAGGTTCATTTCGATGTCCGAATGAAAAAGAACCCCGAGGACAAGATTCCCGCAGGAGTGGACTTCTATGCGCCGCGTGACAGCGACAACATCGATGGCACGACCAAGAAGGTCTACAGAGCCGGACGTCATGTCTTTTGGATTACGGAAGAAATCGCCAGACAGCTTCTTCCGAACGACATCCTCTTCGCGCTCAGCCCGAAGATGAAATCTTAAACACAACTCCCCTTGCGTACCCCCACCACGTGTGGGGGTTTTATTTACCCTATTGAGTAAAATATGTAATATAATCCATGAACACAGTCATTTGAAAACAAAAAACTAAACGTTCTACTCTGCTCGAAAGAGCCAAGGAGGAAAACCATGCTCATGCTTCTGTGCGGAATCGCTCTCTACTTCATCGGATTTGTCATTCTCTACGTGGGCCGCGACGCCTCCTTCAAGAGAGTTGTGGAAAAGACAACTTGGATGCCCGCGGGATATGTATATCAAAATTACGAAGAGCTGGACAAAGTTTTTTATTTCGGCGAAGAAAAAGTTCGACTCAAAAATCTTCCCAAGTCGAAACAGGTCCCACTCCTTCCCAAAAAACTCACGGAAAACATGGTCGGCAAAAACGTGCTCCTCTACAATGTCTTCCCTCTCGCCACCTGCTTCACCTCCTTCGGCACATGCATGATGCTTACTCCGCCTGACAATGCGGTCGTCGCAAACATATTTTTCGTCACGATATCTATCGTGTCGACAGCTTGCTGCCATGATTTCTTTATCCAATCAGTGGGTAAGGGTGCAAAAAATATCATCGGCAGACTCATCAACTCGGCGCTCGAGCAGAACGTGCCGGAGCTAAAGAAAGAATCCCTCGAATATCAGATTGCCCTGCTCGACAAGGAGATCGAGGACTCCGGCACCAAGACCAAAAAGATCAAGTAGAGTCCGACCCCACCACCTGGTGGGGTTTTCTTTTTTCCCTTTCTGTGCTTATATGAACACGGAAAAAGGACCTTGAAAAAATATACCCGCTTCACCCGCCTAAATTTTAGACCAAAATTTTAGTAGGCAAGAAATTTTCTGGATTTGTGAAAAATTTAGAAGGGCAAGGGAGGAACAATATGCCAAAAAGATACTGCCGAGAATGCAAAAAAGAAACCGAGCATGGTGTTTGGGCACGAGGATTCCGGTGTGTTTATTACGAGAAACACAAAAGAGTCAACTTCAAACCCGAGACGATCCTCAAGGGAGTCATCCTGACTGAGCTTGGCAACGTGAACATCTTAAAAGATCTCGCGACCCTTGGCTCGATTATTTACGACATCGCGTATAAGTATCACGGCAAAAAAGCAGACACGCAAGATATCATCAACGCACAGATTGCGCTCAAAGAACTCGGTGTCGAAATCGTCGAAACCGATGCTTGCGGCGACGATTTCGATTGGCCCAAAGAGAATCAAGAAAGACTGCGTCTCTCTATCGATAAGATGATAGACGAGAGCGAACAAATGAGCCCGGACAGTCTCACTCTCACATCCGTTGATAAAAACGGCAAAAAAGAATCGGTGACCATTTACAAGGTTTCGATAATGCTCAAGGTTCTCAAATTGAATAAGCGCGGTATCGCCTATCTAAAGCGACTCCGCAGGCTCGGATTTAGATTCTAAGGAGGCGGCCATGCAGAGATACTGCCGAGAATGCAAAAAAGAAACCGAGCACAAGCGCCGATATCTCGGAGACCTCTACAAATGCACCGACCCAAAGCACAAGGACGACCCGACGAGGTGCCCAGACTGCGGCAACCTGCTCGACTCGGAATCAAAACCGAGCGACTGCACTGATTGCTACTATCGGAAGAATAAAGACAGGTTTTAAGGAGACAAAACATATGAGCGAAAAAGAAAACCAAGTCATCAACAAGATTTTCGAGGTTGAAGGCAATTTATTCTTTTGCAACGACTTCTCGGACATACTCAAGGATCTTTGCTTCCTAAACGACGTCTCGGTCGTGGTAGAAAAATCGGGGATCCTCTTCGTCAGCCTCAAGGTGAGACTGCGGGGCAGAAAAAGCAGCATCGATGGAGTATTAAGAGAGATGAACAACTTCACATGGCAGAGAAAAGGTAGCGTTCATTTTGCTTGAACACGCCAAACCACCTGGAAACAGGTGGTTTTTTATTGTTTTCTGAAACTTGACTTTTTAGTATATAGGGTGTATAATATAAAGAGAGTTAAGGTACACCAAAATTAAATAATGTGGATTCCCCACCATCGTCCGCGGCATAACCGCAAAGGAGGGCCCCGAAATGAAATTTGACCGGGAAATTATCGGCCTCATCATCGGTGTCAGCGTCTTCGTCCTCCTCATCATCGCCTCCTTCTCCACGTGGAGCACCCAGACCCTCACGGTCAAGTCCGTCTCTTGGGAGCGGACCATCAACGTGGAGTATCTCCAGACCTACGTCGAGGAATGTTGGGGGTATCCCCCTTCCGGAGGCAGGGAGCTCAGCAATTGGCTGGCCCTCAAAAGTTATCGCGTAAGCCACACCAAGACCGACTCCAAGGGGCGTAGCCACACCACCCACGAAACCAAGTGGCACCTGAAGAGACGGTGCAAGTATGAGATCGATCGTTGGAGACACGTTCGCACCGAGCGCAGTCACAACACCGACTTCAACCCGGTGTGGCCCAACGTCGTCCTCGGCAACCGTGAGCGCAGTGCCACCACTTCCCAGACCTACTCTGTGAAGTATGTCGGGGAAGACCAGAGGTTCTATGACCAGACCTACGACGAATCTGAATGGCGCACCCACAAGCCGGGTTATGCCTACCGCACGAAGCTGAACATCTTCGGCGTCATCCTCGGCATGGAACAGCTCCAGTAAGAGGAGCCCACAAAAACAAACCCCCATCGAACCGATGGGGGTTTTATAATTTTATAAATCGCTTTCCTTTAACGCTTTTATCTCATCGCGAAGTATTGCGGCGGTCTCGAAATCAAGTATCTTCACCGCTTCGCTCATCTGTCTTTCTTTCTCTTTAATGAGCGCCTTAGGATTTTTTGCAAAAAGCTCCTTGTCTATCGTGAGCAATTTACCGACAGCCTTTCTGTGCGTTGTTTCCATCGAATCGGTAATGTCGCTGATATTCTTTAAAATAGTTTTCGGTGTGATGCCGTGCTTTTTGTTGTATTCGAGCTGTATTCCCCTTCTTCTATTCGTCTCATCTATCGCGCGCTTCATAGAGCCGGTTATCTTGTCGGCATACAAAATAACCTTTCCGTTCACATTTCTTGCGGCTCTTCCTATTGTTTGAATAAGAGCGGTTTCAGATCTCAAAAATCCTTCCTTGTCGGCATCAAGAATTCCAATGAGTGATACTTCCGGCAAGTCGAGCCCCTCTCGGAGCAAGTTGACTCCAACGACGCAATCGAACTTTCCTTTTCTAAAATCGGTCAATATTTTTATTCTCTCAATGGTCTTAATATCGCTATGTAAATATTCTGCCTTAATCCCCTTCCCTTTCAGATAATCACTGAACTCTTCGGCCATCTTTTTTGTAAGCGTTGTTACGAGAACGCGGTCGCCCCTTTTTATTGTATCTTCCGCTTCTTTTATGAGGTCAAAAACCTGGCCCTTGTAACCCTCCGATTCCATTATCGGTCGCACATCTATTTCAGGATCGATAAGTCCCGTAGGTCTGATTATTTGTTCTACAATCTGCCCAGACACCTCTCTCTCATAATCAGCAGGTGTCGCGGTTGTATATATTATTTGTCCGACTCTCTCTGAAAATTCATTGAACTTGAGAGGCCTGTTGTCCATTGCGGAAGGAAGACGAAAACCGAAATCCACCAGCGTCTTCTTTCTGGACTGGTCACCCGCATACATTCCGCCGATCTGCGGCACAGTCACATGAGACTCGTCTATAATCGTCAGGAAATCCGGCTTGCCGCCCTTGTCCTTCGGGAAATATGAAAGGAGCGTATCGGGGGCCTCGCCGGCTTTTCGCCCCGAAAGATGTCTGGAGTAGTTTTCTATACCACTGCAGTAGCCGACCTCTTTTATCATCGCAAGATCGTAATTTGTTCGTCTCTTCAATCTCTCGGCCTCGAGGATCTTTTTCTCTTTTTTCAAAACTTTCAAACGGGCGTCCAATTCGGCCTTAATGTCTTTTATCGCCCTATCCCTCTCGCTTTGCGCTACCAAAAAATGCTTTGCCGGAAAAATAAAGACGGAATCTTCCTCCCCCATCATTTTTCTGGAAATTGCATCAATAAGATGTATTTTTTCTATCTTCTGCTTTGCTCCTCCGGAAAGTGTTAAGCTCCAAATATTTTTTTCAGAAGAAGGCATTATCTCTATCGTGTTGCCGATTGCTCTAAATGTGCCCGGCGTAAGGTCGGCCGTTGTCCTTTCAAAATGTATAGAAATAAGTTTCTTCAGAAGCGCGAGCCTGTCTATATCTTGCCCTTTTTCTAGTCGGATATTTTCTTCCTGATACTCTTTCGGATTTCCCAAACCATAAATACAAGATACGGAGGCGACGATAATAACGTCACGCCTAGAGAGAAGCGCCTGTGTAGAAGCGTGCCTCAATCTATCAATTTCCTCGTTTATCTTCGCATCCTTCTCTATATATGTATCTGTTATCGGCATATACGCCTCCGGCTGATAATAGTCGTAATAAGAGACGAAATAATGAACGGCGTTCTCAGGGAAAAATTGTCGATACTCCTCGGCCAGCTGAGCGGCAAGAGTCTTATTGTGCACGATAACCAAAACAGGCTTTTGTAATTTTTCTATAACGTTCGCGGCCGTGAATGTTTTGCCCGAACCGGTAACTCCAAGAAGGATCTGGTGTTGCAGACCCTTTTTGATTCCATCCACCAGCTTTTTTATAGCCTCAGGCTGGTCACCTTCCGGCTTAAAACCGCTTTTTATTTTGAATTTCTTATTAAACACAGACTATATTTTTACAACTTTATTTCAAAATAGGCAAGCCCACTCCGCCGTCATTGCGAGCGCAGCGAAGCAATCCATGTCTAGCCAAGATATTTCTGGATTGCTTCGCTGCGCTCGCAATGACCCAGTGCGCTACCTTTCTACCGGGCCAGGCGCAAAAAGGCCCGGGGTTAACCGGGCCGCTCTTGAAACTTTATTTAATACTTCACGACAAGGAAGCAGACATCAAACCATGGCTGCGCGGGCCACAGAGAGAAAGCGTCCAGCGAACTGCCGCTCCCCGAGACACGATATCGTGTGTACCAGATGCCACCCTTGCCGGTCCACCCCTGCCCCAAGATGAGCATTTCGGTGCCGGGCCTCTGAGGATAGGCCTTGATGAACGCGAGCGCCTCTTGAAGGGTCGCCGCACGAAAGCCGCGATTCAAGATCTCGTTCTTCGCAAGGTCGTATGACGTAATGCCCTCACGGCCCATGATGAACATTTCTTTCTGCCCCGAATCGGACCTGGTGAAAGGGAATCGCTCCTCGGTAATCATATCATCGCACCAATCGAGGCGCGCCGCTTCCACGTTCACTTCGAAAGTTTTGTCGTCGGGGACATTCACGATGTAGCCGCGGCTGAACCAGAACTCATCAGGCGCCTTGGGAGCAAGAGTCACGCTCTGTTCGTTCCCTGCGACCGAGTAGCCATACGCGGTCGAAGCGTGAGCGGCGGCACAGAGAATCATCAGGAAGATAGATAGCGCCGTCATCGTGATGACGGAAACCACAAAACTTTCCCACATGCTTAATTTAACGAACTTATAGAAGACGGCGTACAGAACGGCGAAGAAAGCACAGAGCGCCAGAGCATATATCATATTGCACTTCCCTTCCTTACGGCGTAAATCCGACTATGCACGAATTACCGAGAGCATATGCGAGAAGAAGCGCGAGAAAGGAAACCATTCCTATCTCGACAATCTTGTCATAAAAAATATTATCTTCGCACAAAGACGCAAACCAGTAGAGGAGCCCCGAGATCACGGCAATTGCGAGATACCAAAGCATTATTATTTACACCTCTTTCTAATCAGCGTTTTTGACACACCCAAATACTGCGCACTATAAACCCTTTCAAACCGATTAGTTGTGTCCACTTCCTTTCAAAGAGCATTATTTTATCAACCCATAAAATTTCTTACCCATCAAAATTTTAGACTAAAATTTTATTAGACGAAGCGGGTAAATTTTCTCCGTTAAACCTATCAAATAAAAGAGTATTTTGCAATTAAAAAGACCCCTTGTAAAAGGGGTCTTTTTATCAAAAATTTATTAAGCGGCAACGGCGGCTACAGGTGTAGCGGCGAGCGCTTCGGCGGCCTTCTTTTCGGCTATGTCGGCAGGGACAAGGGTCATCTTCTGATCCTTAGGCTCAAACAAGTTCATAACAAACTCGTAGCTCTTGCCGAGCTCAAGCGCCTGCTTCATTTTCTCTTCTGTTCCAAAATTAGAAATGTGAACAAGACCGGCAACACCCTCTTCGATACTTACAAGCACACCGTGCTTATTGTATTTGATAGGTATACCGCTTACTTTCATTCCTTTCTTGTATTTGGATTCGGCGGCCTTCCATGGGTTCTCCTTGAGAGCCTTGATAGAAAGCGAAACCTTTCCGTCCTTTATTTCAATAACCTTGGCCCTTACTTTATCGCCGACGTTGTATAGTTTTCTTGGGTTCTCAACGAGTGACCAATCAAGCTCGGAAATGTGAACAAGTCCCTCGAGACCGCTCTCAACTTTAACGAAGATACCGAAATCAACCGCTCCCGTAACCTCTCCGTCAAGAACATCGCCAACCTTATATTTCTCGACGAGCTCTGTTCTGTCTTTCTCGCCGACTATTTTCTCAGAGAAGATGAGCTTCTCTTCTTTTGGTGTAGCGCCGATGATTGTAACAGCAATCTTCTTTCCGACAAGCTTCCTAAGCTCTTCCATTATTCTGTCCTTGTTTCCGTCTGTAACTCTAGGATAGTGCTCCTCCTTAAGCTGTGAAGCGGGAAGGAATCCTGAAACGTTCTGCCAGTCAATAATAAGACCACCCTTGTTGGCATCCTTAACCAAGAGCTCGAATACTGTTTTGTTCTTGATAGCTTCTTCTGCGTCGCTCCATGTGGCGGCCTGTCTAGCCTCCTTAAGAGAAAGACCGATATAGCCGTCTTCTGTCTCAGGTTCAACGACCTTGGCGGTAACCATATCGCCATCGTGAATATTTTTTATTACGTCTCTCGCGTTAAGATATTCTCTTCCGTAAATAAGAGCCGTGCCGAATGGCTTAACGTCTACATATAATTTAAGTTTATCGTGACCGATAACCTTACCCTCTACAAGCTGTCCTACCTGTGGTGGCAATGGTGAATCTTTCATCACCTTATCCATGAGCACAGACTTGGACAAGACTACTTTTTCTGTTGTTGTCATTAATTTCCCAATTTTGCTCCTTTAAATGGGTTTGGAGGTTCCTGTTTCGCTCAATTTCTCTCGCTAAAACAGTGTTACTTATAATAGGGCCTAGTATATCGAAATAAATTTTTTTGTCAAAAAATTGAAATTAAGAATTATGAATTAACAAATTAAGAATTTCTACAAAATAAAAAATGGGGATAAGCTCGAAAATTTTCCGAAAATTGAAATTAAAATAAAACTTTGGCATAATTAATCAAATGCATCAGGATAAAAAAATAAATTCTATAGCCCTTTACCTCCTCACAATAGGGGTTTCTTTTCTTTTGGGTATGGGGGTCGGATACGATTCACGTCCCCAAGTAGAGCTGGCAACCGGAATCAATAATAAAGAAACACCGGCCGCGCTTGCACAAACAGACTTCGCTCCCTTCTGGACCACATGGAATCTCATCAACGAAAAATATGTAAACGGCAAACTGGGTGCGGAAGATAACGGCACGACAACGAAGAAAAAAATGCCGACTGACCAGGAGAAAGTATACGGCGCCATCCAGGGGCTAGTTTCATCTCTTGGCGATCCATATTCCGTATTTATGACTCCCGAGCAAGCGGAAAGTTTCCAGACAGAGATTAGCGGGACGTTTGAAGGTGTGGGAATGGAGCTCGGAATAAAAGAAGGGGTGATTACTGTCGTAGCGCCGCTTGAAGGAACCCCCGCCAAAAAAGCCGGCGTCCAATCCGGAGACAAGCTCATTTCGATAGAAGACAAGGCAACTTTTGGCATGAGTGTCGAGGAAGCGGTAAGCCTAATCCGCGGCAAAAAAGGCACGGCTGTAAAATTAACTTTTGCCAGAGAAGGAGAGCAAGACCCGATTGAAATAAAAATAGTGCGAGACACAATAGATATCCCGACGAT
>JAKLHJ010000031.1 GCA_022710205.1 Patescibacteria group bacterium
CCGCCATTCTCTTCTGCGCCTCCGAGACGGCCACGACGATGTCGCGAACGGTCGTGAGAACGATCTCTCGATTCTCGACGGGAAGGTGGCTGAACTGCGTGCAAACTCCTTCTCGGGAGACGAACTTAACGTTCAGCTTGAGACGACCGCAGATGTCGGCATTCGAGAAGAATTCTCCGACAAGGAGCTTCCTGGTGCCGTCTTCACCCACCATCCGAACGAACACGTCGGGGCGCGCCATCAAGGCTTCCTCTTCCTCCTTGGTCACGGGCTCCTTCTTGCCCTTCTTCTGTTTGGGCTCCTCTTTCTTGTACTCATCGCTTCTGGGGGCGGTGTAGATGAGGGTGACCAAATCCCTAATGCACTCGGCGGTTTTGGAAGTTTGGCTGAGGTTTACGCAACCCATCCGATTTCCCCTTTCACAGACGTATGTATTTTTGTTAAGGTCCCACAGGAACTACATATATATCTATCATAAACGAGAATTTTTGTCAACTCATTTACGGGCAAGCAAAAACCGCCCCACTTGGGTGGCCGGCGGTTTTCAAAAATTAAAATTTGGGGCTTTCCGGCTTTATGCGGAAATGAACCAGTTTACTGGCGCCACAATTCTTCTTTAAGGAGTAAAATTTATTTATATATTCCTCTATTAGGATATTTTCGTTGTTCACGATGAGAGGCTCAGGGTGTTCTGTTCTATTTGCGGCGTAAGCCCAGCCGTGATTACCCGTAACCAAAATATCACCGTCTATCAGACAGAATTTAGGATAGATCGGCTGTGTCTCATAAACTCTATAAAAGAATGTTTTTATATTATTGGAATTTAGCTCTATTATCGCCGGACTGTTTACAAAATGGTCGTAAATTATAACTTCAGTAGCTATCCCCTCTTCCGCCTTCTTTTTAATAATATTGGCTATTTCAAGGTCATTAAAATAAGCGACAGCAAGGCGAATAGACTGCTTGGCGTTTTCCAAACCGTTAATTAAAACCTCTCTAATTTTTGTTTCATGATGTTCTCCCATATGTTTCGTAAGTTTTAAATACTAAGGAACAATACTAGATTTATAGTAAATTGGCAAGGGGTAAAAAGATAAAAGAAAACCTCCCCGTAGGGAGGCCAGATCTATTTATAAAAATCGAAAACTTTCTTTCCTTCAAATAACTCAAGGACGAAACAACATATATTTTCTTCATTTTTGGGAATCCACCACTCATTGCCATCAGCATCTTTGCGGTATTCCATAACGAAAGACGCTCCAATCTTCATCCCGCGCAAGAGGGGTGGCGGCCCAAAGAATTCTCTATTCCAGAATTCGCTTGATTCGACCACTTCTACTAAAAGCGATTTGTCGGTACGAATTTCTTTAATCTTGATAGTAACCTGACCACGAGGGTCATTCGGAAACATGCTGGTAACAGTGTCTCCAACCGAGAACTTAGAAATTATGGACATTTTGCTCCCCCCTTCAAGTTCAAAGAACTGATCTTTATTAATACCAAAATATCATAGCAAATTATAGCAGTCAAAGTTAATAGCGGGACTTGTTTCGGCCACGAGTTACTAAGTCTGCTCCATATTGCTTCGCAATATTGCGCGGACTAAGTACTCTCGGCCCCGCCTCGGCGAACGTGCGCCACTTCGCTACGTCGGCGACGGTGCCCGCCCTGCGGCCTTCTCATCCAATCCCGACAGAAAACATAAAAACCTCGATGCTAACGCATCGAGAGTTTTATGTTTTTACTGCGGGACTTGGATTCGAACCAAGATAGCATGCTCCAGAGGCATGAGTCCTACCATTAGACGATCCCGCAATGTATTTTTATTTCAACACACTTTCATGCTCCAGAGGCATGAGTCCTACTTCACCCCGCCAGTCCCGCCATCGCGGGATAAAGCGGGGCAAGTTAGACGATCCCGCAATATTTAATTAAAACAACCGTGCTATGAATATAACACAGTTGCGTATTTTTTCAATATAAAAAAGCTAAATGTGTAAATAACGCCTTACGGAAAGAAGGGCGGAAACAGCACCTAAAAGTATCCCTGAGCCTATGGTAATAGCCGCTATCTGTAGGAAATTGGCCGTATAATAATTCAAAAGATTTATTCCGGCTAAGAAATCAGCGGTCTTCCCCCCTACCCACGCCGTAATCGGATAAAAGATAACTAATACCAGAACGGAGGCGATAAGGCCGGCCATAACGCCCGATACGATAAACGGTCCTCTAATATACCAGTTACCCGCCCCAACGAGCCTCATGACCGAAATCTCCTCTCTGGCGGTATAAATAGCCAACTGCATAGTGTTTAACGTAACAATAATAGCGATTAGTGCAAATACAAGTGAGATAGAAAACCCGACTTTTTCCGTGGCGGAGATAAGCCTTGTTAGTCTATCGATAACCAGCTTATTCTGATAAAAATTTATTTTGTCGATTATTCCAGATCCATCCGCTGAAATTGAGACGCCATCCTCCTCCAGGAACTTAGCAATCCCTTCATATTGAGAAGGCTCTTTCGCTTTTATGCTCAAAACCGCACCTAAAGGATTATCTTTTAGTTGATCCAATGAGGAGAGAATAAGTGAGTTGTCCTTGTGCCTTTCTTTAAAATTAGCCAGCGATTCTTCACTACTTACATAGGTCGCCTCTCTCACTTCCGGCAAGAGCTCTATTTTTTCCTTAAGGGCCAGAATATCTTCCTCGGTAGCGTTGCTCTTAAAATATACATTAATATCTACCTTATCTTTCAGCATATTTATAATTGAAGAAGAAAGAGCACTGCTTAAGACAAGAGAAGTTATTATAAAAAGAGAGATAAACATGACCAAAACAGCCGACAGGGACGTCATGCCATTTCTCAAAAAACTTACAAATCCGGCCTTAGATACTCTCTTTATATTTACCCAAGTCATATAAATAAATTACCAATTATCAATTACGAATTACTAATTATTGTTTTAAATATAAATATTTTAAATCTTAGACGTAGTTTATACTACCCATCCACTGCTCATTAAAAAATAATTTTTAGACCTTTGGTTGTGTTTCAAATTCGTAATTAGTAATTATTAATCTTTAATTTTTTAAAGCACATACTTACCGTCCTTGTCGTCCCTTATAATCTTCCCCTTTTCTACGGTCACAACCCTATTTCCGATAAGATCCACCACGCCCTTATTGTGGGTCGTCAGAAGAACCGTCGTGCCCATCTCGTTTATCTTCTTAAATAAATTTATTACGTCAAAGGTATTAATAGGATCCAAATTCCCCGTAGGTTCGTCGGCTATAATAAGCTCGGGCTGATTTATAACCGCTCTGGCGATAGAGACCCTCTGCCTCTCCCCGCCTGAAAGCTCGTGAGGAAAATTCCAAAGCTTATTGTCCAAACCAACCAATTTCAAAATTTCCGGCACATCCGCAACGATCTCATGATCGCTTCTCCCGGCAGCTTCCATGGCAAAAGCGATATTTTCGTATGCGGTTTTGTTTGGAATAAGCCTATTGTCTTGGAAAACAACCCCTATCTTTCTTCTATATTTAGGGACGTCTCCTTTTCTTAAGTCGTGAACGTTTGTGGATTCAAAAAAAACTTTTCCAAGGCTTGGGGCCTCTTCTGCGGTAATCATCTTCAGCATAGTAGTCTTGCCCGCGCCGGAGTGGCCGACGATTGTAACAAATTCCCCTCTACTTATTTCCAAATTGATATCGTCCAGGGCAAGAGTTTTGTCCGAATATTTTTTAGTTAAGTTTTCTAGATATATCATAAAAATGAATCAAGAATAAAGAATTATGAATAAAGGGCACAAATTACAAAAATACGTATTCTTATTATACTCGAAAAAACAATAAACAAAAAACGGTGTATAAGGCAATTGTCGAGAGACTCCTAATTCTTGATTCCTAATTCGTGCTTCTTTTTAGAGTCAAAATCTTTTTCAGCTTCTATAAATTCGTCTAAATTTCCGTCTAAAACGGCGTCTATATCGCTAGTCTCGGCGCCGGTCCTGTGGTCCTTAACCATTTTATACGGATGCTCTACATATGACCGTATCTGACTTCCCCATTCCGCGGAAGTTATCTTGCTGACATAAAGCCCCTCCTCTTTTTTAATGCGTTCTTCCTCTAAATACTTAAATATTTTTCCGCGCAAAATATCGATCGCTTTATCCTTGTTCGCGAGCTGAGAACGTTCGGCCTCCGAATGCGCCGAGATACCGGTCGGCATGTGGACCACCCTTACGGCGGTTTCTCTTTTGTTCACATTTTGGCCACCCGGCCCACCGGCCCTAGAAAACTCTATCTCGATTTCAGTCTCGGGGATATCTATCGCCTCCCCCTTTTTAAACTTTGGTATTACTTCAACCATTGAAAATGAGGTGTGTCTAAGCTTCTTGGCGGAAAATGGCGACACGCGCACAAGTCGGTGCACACCGGATTCATTTTTTAGTGTCCCATAAGAATCTTTGCCCGATACCTCAAAAGTGATATTTCTATAGCCACCATGATCGTTCTCGTTTTGGTGCAATATATACATACTCCACCCCTTCTTGTTTATGTATTTTGAATACATTTCAAACAAGATCCTTGAAAAATCCTCCGCGTCATCTCCACCGGCTCCGGAAAATATCGTAATTATCGCATCTCCCCTATCGTATTTCCTTGCACCAAGAGCCTCGTCTTTGAGACGGGAAAGTTCTTTCAAAACTTCTTGCGCGCGCAGTTTATTCTCCCAGAAATCATATTTCTGCATCTCGGCTTCAAGCTCTTTTATTTTCTGTTCTATTTCTACTTCTGACATTTACCCTGTTAAGTAAAAATTTGTTTAGTTATTTTTACCTAATATTATTTAAAATTCTTAATATTTTCGACTATCATATTACCCCAATAAATCTCACATTACTAAACAAATTTTAAATCTTTTTAAAAAGATTTTACTTAACAGGGTGAATCTGAGCCGGAGACCGGGCTTGAACCGGTGACCTAAGGTTTACGATACCTTCGCTCTACCAACTGAGCTACTCCGGCAATAATGGTGAGCCATTGTCCGGGTATTTCACTCCTGGGAAACCCACGGTTTTCCCAATCTTTCCTCCACGGGGAAAAATACTTTTCCCCGACCCCCTTCGAGTTCAATCCCTAACCAAGACTCACTATTTGATACATCTCAAAAACCACAATATCTATCTAAAAATACTTCGTGAGCCATTGTCCGGGATTGAACCGGAGACCTCGTCATTACCAATGACGTGCTCTACCAACTGAGCTACAATGGCACGCTATGCTTTATTTTATCATTGAACACCAAACGACCATCATATAATTAAATACCACTTCTCGCCCCGTGGCGAAGCCGCCTTGGGGAGCTACAATGGCTTAAATTTAAATGTATCTAGTCATATTAGTATAACGTATTCATTTTTTCAATTATATTGTAAACATACTGACGATATAATATAATATATATAATTATGTCTAAATTTGAACAAAGAATACGAGCTAAAAAGCTAAGAACTGAGGGAATGAGTCTTGGTGACATCGCAAAAAATCTTGGGGTATCAAAAGGTACCGTTGGCTTATGGTGTAGGGATATTATCCTCACAAAAGAGCAAGAGAGTCTCCTCAAACAAAAAGTTATAAGGCTAGGACTGACAGGAAGAATGAAGGGGGCAGAAATGAATAAAAAGAGCAAAGAGAGCCGCATAGAACTGGCAAAGAAAGATAGTGAGGATAGACTTTCGAAACTATCAGAAAAAGACTTATTTGTCTGCGGGTTGTCCCTCTATTGGGCAAAAGGTAGCAAAAGCCCATCTTCAAGATTTTGTTTCACAAATTCTGACCCCGCAATGATTAAAATATTTTTAAATTTTTTATATAAAATTTATAATGTGCAGAAAAAGGCAATTATGCCTAAAATAGCTATAAATGAGACTCACCGCGACAGAGAAAAAATAGTATTAAAATACTGGTCAAATCTTTTAGGTATCCCATTGGGACAATTCAGAAATACGAGTTTTAATAAAACAAAAATTAAGAAGATATATGATAATCACGACAAATACTTTGGGACGATGTCGATAAGAGTTGAAAAAAGTAACCAACTATGGTACAAAATACTGACAAGTATTGATATAATAAAGAATCGAATGCCGGCGTAGCTCAGTGGTAGAGCACATCACTCATAAAGATGTGGTCCCAGGTTCGATCCCTGGCGCCGGCACATTGGACTAAAGAGTTCAATATTGTTATATTTGTAGAGCAAAAGTGCGGTCGTAGCTCAACTGGTTAGAGCACTCGCCTGTCACGCGAGAGGTTGCCGGTTCGATCCCGGTCGACCGCGTACAAAAACTCCCCATGGGAGTTTTTTGCTTTCTAGCGGTCGACCGGGATCGAACGGGAAAGGGGTCGGGAAAACTCTAGTTTTCCCGTGAAGGAAGGAATGGGGAAACCGTGGGTTTCCCAGTGCGTGAGATTGCCCGGTCGACCGCGCAGGAAAAATCACCCAAATAGGGTGATTTTTTGTTCAAAAAGAAAAACGCCTTATGGGCGTTCTTCTTAACTTTAGCGGGGGCACAGAGTCGCACTGGCTTCTCAAGGTTATGAGCCTTGCGAGGTACTCTTCCTCCACCCCGCTTTATGTCCAAATACTATACTCCTTTTGTAAGGTTAGTGTCAATGCTCCCCCAGAAGGACCCTGTTAAATAATTTGCCAAAGCAAATTAGCGCTAAGCGCTATTTAACAGGGCCACGGGGTAAATCAATTACCCATGATATTGGCCTCCCCTCCCGTAATAGACAAATATCCGCTAAGTAGGGAAAGAGTAATAAGCACAAACAAGATTACCAGAAAAAATTGTCCGGCAAACTTCCAAAAATCTTTATCAAAATATTTCATCCTGTAGTAGAATTTTATATCAATAATTTACGTAACAACTTCGCGAAAAATAATCACTCCCTATAATCAATACTGAGATATGAAAAACAAAATTTCACTACTGGATTTCATATAAGTAAATTATAGCACACGAAGCACCTTGTGGGGCAGACGAAATTACTCGTATAATTTGTCTATAATTTTGTTGTGAGGCAGATCCATTATCTCTCGCACAAATCTGTCATATACAGTCATCCTGTATTTAAAATCTTCAGTATCCAATACGCTATATCTTATCTCTCTGCCGATTTCAGATTCTATCGTTTTAATTATATTTGATAGAGTTTTTCTCTTGATACTATCCCCGACGACAAGAAGGTCTGCGGGGCTGTTTTCGTTATCCATAAATATTCCGGAAGTCACGACGAGCTTCACCTTGCCTATCCCCCTCATCTTTTTCGCCAGATCGTCCCCTTTTGCGATATCAGAACCGAGAAGCAACTCTTTTATGCTATCTATATAAACAAAATCCTGATTTAATTTTAAACCGACAACACTCTTTTTATTTCCTTCCTGTTTAATCTTTTTATCTTCTAAAAATTTTATTTTTTTGAGTAAGTTCAATTCTTTTAGAGCGCTCTCCTTTGACACACGACATCTCTTAGAAACATCTTCTTTTATAAAAGTTATTTCCGGGCCTATTAAAAAAAGCCTCATTATTTTCACACGATTTTCACTTCCAAATAATTTTCCTAGTATTTCCATCCCGTTTAGAAGCAGATCGCGGTCTATCGCAATGACTGCTTTTAATTAAATTAATCAAAATATCTGTCTCCCAAAATTACCGTGCTGTCTATTCATAAACTGCGAGCGCGGCTTCTAACGGGATCCATGCAACTATTCTATAAAAATATAAAACAAATTCAAAATACAAAAGTCAAAATGCAAAGTTTCAGGTCATAAGTCAAAAAATGGTCAAAATTCTCGTCCTTAATTCGTAATTCCTAATTCCACAACTTACTCAAAATAAAATCGCCCCTTTTGCGGGGCGATTTTATTTTGAGTAAGTTATTTAAGTGTAACCTTTCCTCCGGCATCCTCTATCTGCTTCTTAAGAGCGTCAGCGGCTGCCTTGTCCATACCCTCCTTAAGCATTGCAGGAGCCTTGTCTACAAGATCCTTAGCCTCTTTGAGACCAAGACCCAAGACCTCCTTAACAACCTTGATAACGCCAATTTTGTTATCACCTCCGGCTGTCAACTCAACGTTAAAAGAAGACTTCTCAGCGGCGGCCTCACCGGCGGCTGCTGCTGGAGCGGCTGCCATAACAGCGGCCTGAGCCTTAACTCCAAACTTCTCCTCGAGAACGTGAACGAGTTCGGAAAGATCCAAAACGCTCATTGTCTCTATCTTCTCAACAATATCTTTGAATTTTGCTGGTACTTCCATTGTAATTTTTATTAATAGATTTTATTAATTCTTAGATTTTGCCACCTGATCAAGAGTGCAAACAAAATCTCTCGTAACCGCATTCAACGTTCCGACAAATCCCTGAATTGGAGACTGCATTACGTTCAAAAGCTGTGACAAAAGCACTTCTCTTCCAGGAATCTTTGATAACGCTATCATTTCCGCCGCAGACATAAACTTGCCCTCAAGAACACCACCCAATATATAGACGGCATCTTTATATTTCTTCTGGGCTTCAGCTATAGACTTAGCAGGAGCGATAGGATCCTTTCCGATAGCAAGAGCGACCTGGCCATCCATAGGAGGAAGGTTTCCTTCGATCTTCACATCATTAAAGGCTCTCTTAAATAAAGTCTTTTTGGCCACGCTAAAGCTTACGCCACCATCTCTCAAAGTTTTTCTGAGAGGAGTGATGTCGGCGATCTTGAGACCCTTAAAACCAACGATAACGGCTGAGCCGGCATCTTTGAGTTTGTCGTTTAAAGACTCTATTATTTCTTTTTTCTTCTGTAATGTTATTGCCATGATATTCAATTACGAATGTAAAATTACAAATTACGAATTAAAGAAACTTTCCTTTATTCGTAATTGATAATTCGTAATTATTAATTTTTTATTAAAAATATTTTTTTAATAAAAAAATACGGCTAAAACCGCATGTCGACCCTCGGTGGGAAATAGTTTTATGTCCAGGAACCTATCTCAAAAATAACCGCTTAATTTAACAAACAAAGCCGCCACGCTTGTCTGCCGAAATGCCTAAATTTCTGCTACAAATTTAAAATATTTTCGTCATAGTAGCTAGCTACCAATCCTCAATATTTTAAATTTTCGCTACGAAATTTATGCCTTTCGCCTAGCCATTATTTTAGAGATAGGTTCCGGCAACCCACTTTCTTCGGTTAGCAAGGTAAATATAGGATAAAACACAAAAATATGCAAGTTTATCCCGTTGTTCTTGAATCTTGTATATATTTAGCAAATAAAATCCCCCCAGCCGAAGCCGGGGGGGTAGAATTCAACCAAACACAGGCTACTTCTTGTTCTCGAGCAAGGAAATCGCGTAAGGACGGTAGTTGCGGTAATTCGCGATGACTTGCGTCAGGCGACCCTTCTTGTCGGTGAAGAGCTCGACGACATACATGCCAATCCAGGGGGAAAGGCCGTGTGTGGCAAGGAACTCGTCCTTATACTTGAAGCACGGATCGAGAAGCGCGAGCTCCTCCTGGAAAAGCAGGTAGGCAATATGCGAGTTGC
>JAKLHJ010000032.1 GCA_022710205.1 Patescibacteria group bacterium
AGAACGGCTATTTCCTGACTTGTCACCACTGCGTAAATCCGCTTGGAGACCTCTTGCTACTTGATAATCACGGTAAGGTGATAGAGATAGAGGGGGTTTGTCTGCAAGACGAAACCACCGATATTGCCCTCGTGAAAGCGAAGATCGCGGGACCAAGAGAGATAATTAAATATAAATATGCTCAATATTTAGACACGAATGAGCAAATCGCTATCTTGTCTAGGTGGATGGGTAAATTTTCCGTCACCTGCGGTTTTGTAAAATACGGCATTTGTCGAGAAAAGGAGACGGGAAGATTCAGCTTAGCCGTAAGCCAAATAAGCAAGAAGGGCGATTCCGGCGGAGTGGTAGCAAATATGCGAGGAGAGATCTTGTCTATCCATAAGAGCGCCTCGGAGATTACCAATACTTCCCCAGGAGCACCAACTGGTCCAGCCTCTATTTCTGTTCCTTTCTTTTACATAACAGAGTTTCTTGAAAAAAATTTATTCTTAAGGGAGGTGTGAAATATGTTTTATCAGGTGATGATCTTCTGCAAAAACAGCGAGAAGGCCCTGCAAGAGGCGATTAACAGCTGGCTTAAGGAAAATCACAGTATTATCCTTGGTGGACCTCCGACGATTAGCTTCAGCTGTGACAGGGGAGAAAAGATTGCAATCATCCTCTATAAAACCGCCGACTAACCGACGCCGAACCTTAATCCCGACCATCATGGTCGGGATTTTTTATCCTGTAGTAGAGGCGCGCCGCGCCTTCACTACGGGATTTTTTTACCCCAAAATGTTAAAATATGTTTATGTTAAATACATTTTTATTTGTAGCGCTTGGTATATGCACCGGCATAATAATCGCTTATTTTTTATTTAAAAGAAACGACACAAACCACGAAGAATCCGGCGGTCTTATGCTTATACAAAATCAGATAAATGAGCTTGCGAAGAGGCTTGATAAGAGAATGGAGGAATCTCAGACCGCGCTATCTCGCTCCATGAACACACAATTTAGCCACATCAAGGACATAACCGAGTCGCTAGTTCGGCTAGACGAGACGAACAAACAGGTTGTTAATTTCGCAGGACAGCTCCAGAACCTACAAGATATTCTCAAAAACCCTAAACAAAGAGGAATATTGGGCGAGTATTATCTTGAAAGCGTCTTAAAAAATGTATTGCCTCCCGACCGATATGAAATGCAGTATAAATTTAACGGCGGCGACATTGTGGATGCTGTGATATTTTTAGATAAAGACAAAATCCTTCCGATAGACTCAAAATTCTCGCTAGAGAATTACAACAAAATAATTGAAGAGAAAAATCCCGCCGAAAAAGATAAATTGGAAAAACTTTTTAGACAAGATCTAAAAAACAGAATAGACGAAACTTCAAAATATATTAAACCGGAGGAGGGGACGATGGAATTCGCTTTTATGTTTATTCCTTCTGAGGCGATATACTACGACCTGCTTATAAATCAAGTCGGGGCAATAAAAGCATCTACAAAAGACCTTATTGAATACGCCTTCCAACAGAAAAAGGTAATCATTGTTTCGCCGACTTCGTTTATGGCCTATCTTCAGACTGTCTTGCAGGGTCTCCGCGCCCTACAAATAGAAGAATCCGCAAAGGAAATAAAGAAAAGGGTTGAAGATCTGGGCAAGCACCTCTTAAACTACGATCAATATATGAAGAAGGTGGGCGATACGCTACAGACTACCGTAAATCATTACAATAAGGCCTCCGGCGAGTTCAAAAAGATAGATAAAGACGTTCTCAGGATAGGAGGCGAGCCTGCAGGGCTATCTGACAGCCTTATTGAGGCCAAAATAGAGAATATTGGGTAAAATCTTTAGTTTAGTTGTCATTCCCGTGAAAACGGGAATCCAGAGAAGAGGTAGATAGATCCCCGCCTTCGCGGGGATGACAAAAAACATTAAAAAATACCGTGCCCCTTGCATTTTTTGTCGTTTTTATGTAGTATGTCCTTACTATAAAAGGTAAATTTAAAACATGAAATTTGCAGTCATACAAACAGGCGGAAAGCAATACATCGTTAAACCGGGCGACGTTATTAAGGTTGAAAAATTGACCGAAAACGACAAGCTTGTTCCGGAAGGAGGAAAGATAAAGTTCGATGAGGTTCTCCTTGTTGATGATGAGGGGAATACAAAATTAGGAACTCCATTTATCAATGGTTCGTCAGTATCTAGCGTTGTGGTAAGTAACGGAAGAGGAAGGAAAGTAATCACACAGAAATATAAGGCCAAGGTCAGATTCCGAAACAAGAAAGGCCACAGACAGCCATTCACACAGGTAAGAATCGAGGAAATAAAATAATAAAAAAACACCCCGCCTTTTAGCGGGGTATTTTTTTATTACCCCCGTGAAAACGGGGGTCCATAGAACACAAAATAGATTCCCGCCTACGCGGGAATGACAAAAAGAGTAATTATTTTTTACTCTCTATGTTTAAGAGCATTCTTTATGGTGTCCATATCGGAATATTCTAGCTCTGTGCCTGTCGAAAGGCCGCGACCCAAAACGGAAATTTTTATACCCCTAGCGGCCGTGATGGGCGAGAATATTTGTCTAAGATAGTCGGCAGTATTATCTCCCTCCACCGTTGCAGAAAGCGCGACAATAATCTCCTTAAGCTCCTGATTTCTTTCTATTTCTCTCTTAAGTTCAAACTGCCTTATTCTCTCTTCCGGATTTTTATCTAATACAGGCACCAATCCGCCAAGCACAAAATATAGCCCCTCGTAGCTTCGGGACCTTTCAATATTGTCCAAATCTACATCTTTGGCCACGACAAGAAGCTTTGTCTTGTCCCTACCTTCATCGCTACATATACCGCACAGTGCTCCTTTTTTGTTGTCGGTAAAAAACCTCATACATCTTACGCAAGAGTGTATGTCCTTTTTTAATTCTAAGATAAGATCTGCAATTTTTTTATTCGCAGAGTCGTTTTGACCGAGCAAATAAAAAACAAAGCGCTTAGCCTGTCTCGGCCCTATGCCGGGGAAATGTGAGAATATCTCGGTTAATTGTGTAATTGGATCCATTTTTGTCATTCCCGTAAAAACAGGAATCTTTTTATATTACTGGATTCCCGCTTTCGCGGGAATGACACCGTATTTAAAGTATCTAACTACATTCTAATTTCAACCCCCTACTCTCTAACTAGAAATCTCCGAAACCTGCGTTGTCCGATGGGCTGGAAGATTCATCTCCACCGGCAGATTTATCAAGATCCATAAAGCTGACCCTCTCGGCATCAAAGAATAGTTCTGTCTCTCCCGTAGGACCGTTTCTGTGCTTAGCAATTATAATCTTCGCGATATTCGGCGGAGCATTCTTGTCGTTCTTATCCTCTCTGTGAATAAACAAAACCACGTCAGCGTCTTGCTCGATGGACCCTGAATCTCTAAGGTCAGAAAGTCGTGGAGGTCCGCCTCGTTGTTCAACCTGTCTGTTTAGCTGAGAAAGCGCCAGGACCGGCACGTCTAGCTCTCTGGCAAGAATCTTAAGAGATCTTGATATCTCTGTAACCTGCTGAACTAGCGAATCGGAATGCCTCTGCGGAACCATAAGTTGTAAGTAGTCTACGATAATAAGCCCGAGACCCTGATCTCTTTGTAGCTTCCTGGCCACAGATCTCATCCTAAGGATGTTGTTGCTGGCCTCGTCGTCTATATGGATAGGCGCCTTGTTAAGCTTGTCCATCGCCTCCCTAATCGCGATAAATTCCTCATCGCTTGATATCTTGCCTGTTCTTAATTTCCAAGAATCAACGCCCGATTCTGCCGCAACCATTCTGTCGGCCAATTGCTGAGAAGCCATTTCTAGAGAAAATATACCTACCGGAACATTGTATTTGCAAGCGGCCTGCCTTGCGAGGTCTAGCGCGAGGCTCGTCTTTCCAACTGACGGTCTGGCTGCGAGAATGATGAGATCAGACTTTTGAAGACCGGCGAGTTTATTATCAAGCCCCTTGAAACCGGTAGGGATGCCTCTAATCTCGTCACTAGAGTTGTGAAGCCTATCTAGCCTTTCCCACGCCTCGGTCAAAGTATTTCTGATAGGAATAAATTTATTTTTAAGCAGGGAACCGCTGACTCCGAGTATTTTCTTTTCGGCCTCCACCAACACGTCCTCGATCTCCCTGTGCTCGTTAAATCCAAGTTCTGAAACATGATCACCGGACTCAATCAACTTCCTCAGCAAACTCTTCTTTTGAATTATTTTTGCGTAGTGCTCAACATTCGTAGAAGAGGGGACGGTGTTTATGAGCTCGGCTAAATAGCTAGCTCCACCAGCCTGCTCAAGCTGGCCTTTTTCTTTGAGGCGCGAAGAAAGAGAAACGAGGTCAATCGGCTCTCCTTTTGTATATAGATCGAAAATTGTTTTATAGATGACGGAATTTTTGCCGGAATAAAAAGAATCCGGATCAAGCATATCCGCGACATCAGGAATGCTCTGCGATCTCAAAAGTATTGATCCCAAAAAAGCTTTTTCAGCGTCAGTATCATGCGGAGGAGTGCGAAGATTATTTTTTATTCCCTGTACCATAAACATAATTTAGCACGAGCCGACATTCTAATAAAATATTTTCGGGTGATAAACATGTTGATATTGTGGGGATGAAACACCGAAGCGAAAAAATAAAAGCGAAAAGCGCAAAATAACGGCCTAAAATCAGAAAATTTAGACTTCTGTCTTTTTGCTTTACACTTTTCGTTTTACGCTTTGCGCTCTCTAATTTCTTTAGATATTTCAGATATGAAATCCTCTATTTTGAGCGCCCCGAGGCTTCCTTTTCTAGATTCTACAGTTACCATTCCGCTCATGGCTTCCTTTTCTCCAACAATAAGCATATAAGGAATTTTATTTTTCTTGCTTTCTCTGATCTTTTTGCCGAGAGTTTCGTTGCTATAGTCTAGTTCTACGCGAACATCAGCATCAGCCAACGCGTCTCTAATTACCTCTGCATATCTAAGATACTTCTCGCTGATTGGTAAAATGGATACCTGCACAGGAGCAAGCCAAGTAGGGAAGTGTCCGGCATAATGTTCTATCATCACACCCATGAATCTCTCAAGTGAACCGGATATTGCCCTGTGTATGACGACCGGCCTTTCTTTTTCTCCTTTTTCGTTTGTAAACTCCAGACTAAATCTCTCGGGGAGGTTGAAATCGCACTGTATCGTCGCCAACTGCCACTCCCTGCCTATCGCATCCTTGAACATAAAGTCTAATTTTGGTCCGTAGAAAGCGGCTTCTCCGATCCCGACTCTAAATGGAAGCTTGTTGAGTTCCGCAGCCTCCCTGAGCGCCGCTTCGGCGGTATTCCAGACGTCGTCACCGCCCAAATATTTGCCTTCAGGTCCGCGTATAGAGAGTCTCACCCAATAATCGTTCATCATTCCGATTGTTGTATAAAACTCCTTAATTATAGAAACGATAGTTGAAACCTCCTGATTTATCTGATTTATTCTACAAAACAGGTGCCCATCATCCTGCGTAATTGATCTGACTCTGGTAAGACCGGCAAGCTGTCCTGTTTTCTCATCTCTGTAAACAGTCGCGGGCTCAAAGTATCTCACCGGCATATCTCTATAGGAGAATTGATTATCGGCAAATATCTGCATGTGGTGCGGGCAGTTCATCGGCTTCAAGAAGAACTTTTCCTCCTTTCCCGTAACTCTAAAAAGTTCATCACCGAACTTTGCGGCGTGACCGGATGTAACATAAAGATCTTCTTTCGCCAAGTGCGGAGTCCAAACTCTCTTGTATCCTTTTGTCTTGTGAAGCTCCCAAAGATATCTTTCTATCTCATTTCTTATAATCATTCCGTTTGGCTGAAGTAGAGGAAGACCTGAGCCGACAAGGGGGGAAAGTGTAAAAATTTTCAGCTCCTTGCCCAATTTTCTATGATCTCTTTTTTCCGCCTCCGCAATCATATTGAGATGCGCGTCCAATTCTTCTTTTGTTTCAAACGCAAGGCCGTAAATTCTCGTGAGCATCTGATTTTCTTCACTGCCCCTCCAATATGCACCCGCAATCTTATCCAGCTTAAAAGCATCCGTGTTTATTTCTTTTGTGCTCTTTACGTGAGGCCCCTTGCAGAGGTCGGAAAATTCTCCGGAAGTGTAAACACTCAGTTTTGAATCGGCTTCGGAAAGCTCTTTTATAAGCTCCATTTTGAAAGGCTCATCACCGAATATTTTCTCCGCTTCGCTCCTCGAAACCTCTTTGGCGGTAAACTCCAAGTTCTGAGAGACAATCTTCTTCATTGTCTTCTCAATGTCTTTCAAGTCCTCATCCTTAAGCGGTTTTGAAAGCAAAAAGTCGTAATAAAATCCGTTGTCTATGACCGGACCGATACCGAGCTTTGCCTTCGGATCTTTTTTCAACACCGCCATGGCCAATATGTGCGCCAAAGAGTGTCTTGTGTTGTGTAATTTATTTTCGTTATCCATTGTTTCTTTTATTTTAAAACCGGCTCTTCGTCTACAAATTTTTTCTTCTGAGCACTCGCTCTTGCATCTGCGCTTCTTCTCTTTTCTAGAAGTTCATCAAAACCCTTAACGGCTCTTTCATATATATGCTCCAAGGTTTCAATTCTGTTTTTTGGGTCACCTCTGCGCTTGGCATCATTTAATTCGATCAAGGCAATCTTTTTTTCTTTCTCCGCCGCGTTCAACAGTAACGTTGCCTCTTTATCTTCAGCTCTTTCTTTTTGTGTTGGATCAAAATTTTCTATATTTGTCATAAGCATTTGCCCGAGATTCCCGGGATAATATGATTTATAATCCTAATGCGTGAAATTCTAGCACAAACCGGCCTAAAATTAAATAATATTTGAATAAAGAGCGCATCTTGCTATTATATTCTTGTAGCGGGACGTGGTGTAACGGTAACATACACGATTCGGGTTCGTGTGACTCCGGGTTCAAATCCCGGCGTCCCGATAGGGAAGCATTCAAAGCATACTAAATGCTTTGAATAGGGATTTGAAGCCAGATTGAGCAACTTTTATGAGCGAAGCGAAATAAAAGGTCCAATCTGGGGACTGAACCTGTAAGGTTCAAATCCCGGCGTCCCGATAAGGACGAAGCGAGGCGCCTGCGCGCCTTGCGGCGGGATTTAAACAGCGGAGCGTTGTCGAACGAGCACCTGGCGAGTGAGACAGCGAGCTGGTGGCTAACCCGAGGAGGCGGAAGCCGACGAGAGGTGAAGCCTAATCCCGGCGTCCCGATAAATAACTCTAATAAATAATTTTTAACAAATATCAGAAGTCATATTATAATTCAAAAATATTAAAAATTTATAAATATTTATTATGATAGACGCAAGCACAATAGAAATTTTTATCCAACTGACAGTGGCGATGTTACTTGGGATGACACTCGGGATTGAAAGAACAATAGCTCACAAAACAGCCGGAATGAGAACTTACGCCCTGATTAGCATGGGCTCCGCTTTTTTCGTTATTATATCTGAGATTATGTCGGCAAAATACGCCCTTATGCCGGCAATAAACCCTCTGCTTCTCCCGGCGCAAATAGTAGTAGGCATCGGCTTTATCGGCGGTGGTATAATATTCGTTCAAGGCGACATCGTAAGAGGGCTGACAACGGCAGCCAGCCTCTGGGTGACCGCCGCAGTGGGAATGGCGACAGGATTCAAGATGTATGCTCCGGCTATTTTTGTAACCATTGTAACTCTCTTCGTATTTAAGGTATTATGGCAAATAGAGGATAGAATCAAGCACTTCGTCGGGAAAAATGATGAATGCAAGATAGATCACTCCGGAAAATAATCATTCGGAAAAAAGTAAAAAATATTTTTTAAAAAACATCTTCCGGTGAAGGTGTTTTTTCCTTTTATTTATAAACATATTTTTCTAAAAGTTATCCACATTTTTATCGTTAGATTATTATTTTTTTTGATATAATTATTACATTCTCACTAAAATGATTTTTTAAGTTTTGTGAGAAAGAAAATTGGCTACTTTTAATAAAAAACGAGCTGTAATTTTTGTTATTGCGTTCGTAGTGTCATCCTCCTTTTTGGGGGTATTTGATGTAGCTGAGGCGAGTTTTAATAAGCTAAAGGACACGCAAAACCTTAGCGGGACAAAAGAGGTTATAACGGGAATCGGCGCCGATATTATGAAAAGCTTAGGAGAAGCCGGCGCCAGATTAAAAGATTCTCTAAAATATTTTTCCCAAAAAACATCGGCAAAAATAAATTTTGACAAAAACCTAGCTCAAACCTCAGAACCTGTCGGGAATTTTTTCACGCGCTCTGTAAATTATATTACCGATATTATAAATAATTTTTTCGCTAGCCCATCCACCACCCCGAATCTCCTCCCGGCTCCGACGCAAAACGAAACGACCGAGACAAACGTTCCGGCGGTAGTCTCACCGGGCACACAACAAACTCCGCAGGCCACAACAAAAGTAATAGAAAGAATAATAACGACCACGCCGGCTCCGGTCACACAACCGCTCGTTTCTTCCCTTGGTTTTTATACGAAGGAAGAGATGGACGCCGTTCTGAGAAATTATGACCAAACAACAAAAAACGACCTGATCTCGCGCATAAATAATCTTAGCGCTTCCACAAATTCACAATATGCCGCCACAAATATGGCGGTCGCCCTCACAAATAAAATAGACAGTCTTTCCAATGTAACGTTAACCAACGTCACGGTAAAAGGCGCCTCCGGCCTCGAGGACTCGGATATCCCGGACGGCATTACAGCATCAAATTATCTGTTACTAGCCGGCGGGAACATTACCGGCAATCTGGGGATTGGAACAACATCGCCATATGCTCCGCTTTCCGTAAATGGAGAAGCCGCGGTGGCCTATCTTACAACATCTTCCTCCACCGCCACCTCAACGTTTGTTTATGGAATCAACTTAAAGGGTGGTTGCTTTGCTATTGATGGAGTCTGCGTTACCGGTAGCGGACTTGGGGGCACGGCAGATGGTGCGTGGTCAACAACTTCCGCAGACTTTTGGGAAACGACTCAGGCCCCTCGAGGTGTCGGGTTCTCTACAACTTCAGCAGATTACTACTTGTCCCAAAACCAAGGGGCGGCTTTCTCCACCTCGTCTGCCGACTACAATTTCTCCGCAAACCTATCCGCAACGAACACCGGAGCCATAGCCGAAGGAAGCAATAAATATTATACAGATGATCGTGTGGCGGGGGTTATTGCGGCTACAACCACCGACGCCCTCACACAAGGCGCAACAAACAAATATTATTCAACAAATCTTTTGGCGGCGGATCTGGCGGCTACGACGACAACGGCTTTGGCCGAAGGTGATAATAAATATTTCACAAACGACAGGGTCGCCGCGGTAATAGCGGGAA
>JAKLHJ010000033.1 GCA_022710205.1 Patescibacteria group bacterium
GCAAGGATCGGCTCCTTCACGACATAAGCCATTTTTGCCCCTGCTCTTATGGTCGCCTCAATAACAGCTCTTCTTTCTGTAGAGGTCACTCCGGCCGGCACAGACACCATTACTTCCGGCTTAAAAATATCCATCTTCCTGAGCGACTTGTTGATGTAGTATTTGAGCATCGCCTCCGTAATTCTATAATCGGCGATAACTCCATCTTTCATCGGTCTGTAAGCGATAATATCATCCGGCGTTTTGCCCACCATTTCCTTTGCCTCAGACCCGACGGCAATGACTCGATTGTCGCGCTGAGATACGGCCACAACAGACGGCTCGTTCAAAACAATTCCGCGTCCGGGAACATACACGAGCGTATTAGCCGTTCCTAGATCTATGCCGAGTTTTCTTATGAATAGTCCCATATTTAGAAAGTAGAAAATAGAAGCTGGAAAATAGTTAAAAAATAATTTACTTACAAATACAATCTAATGCAGAATGCTAATTAACACAAGGTGCGCACACTTCTAGACACTCTCTCTTTATATCTACACCAATCCTTCGTAATCTTTCTTCGATGTTTCCATATCCCCTGTCTATATAATAGACATTGTGTATCACCGAATCTCCTTCAGCCAGTATGGCGGCCAAGAGGAACGCGAGGCCTGCGCGAATATCGGGGCTTTCTACTTCTCTTCCTCGAAGCGGCGTAGGCCCTTTGACAGTCGCCCTGTGCGGATCCCAAACCTTGATATCCGCTCCCATTCTCCTCAGGTCCTCTGCGTAATTGAGGCGTCCTTCAAAAATAGTTTCAAAAACAAAACTTTCTCCTGTTGCTTGGGTCAGAAATACGACCATCGGCGCCTGGACGTCCGTGGGGAATCCGGGATATTCGTGAGTTTTAATATTCAAGCCTTTGAAGTCGCTATTTGGTATCTTTCCGCTGCCTGAAAATTTTATACTGCTCTTCCCGATCTGCATTTTCACTCCCGCAGAGATCAAGTTCTCGGTTAACGCTTCCACCCAAGACGGGTCGCAATTCTTTATTTCAAGATTGTTACCGGCAAGAGCGCCAAGAATAAGGAAACTTCCGGCCTCTATCCTGTCGGGCGGCGTGATATATGACTTGCCCTTTGCAGAAAGTAGTCCAGTTCCCGTCACTTCAATAGTAGATGTCCCCGCTCCTTTTATTTTGGCACCGCATTTATTTAGAAAATCGGCGAGGTGCTTGGTCTCCGGTTCGAGAGCGGCATTTTTAATGATCGTTTTTCCTTTAGCGAGAACGGCGGCGAGCATAAGCGTCTGTGTGCCAGTAACGCTCTGATTTTTCATAAATATTTCCGCGCCGTGAAGCTTGCCGTCCTTTGCCTTCATGTGATATTTGCCGTCCTTGAAATCTACCTTCGCGCCAAGCTTGGTAAATCCGTCAACGAAGAGGTCTATCGGCCTTGCACCGATAACACAGCCTCCTGGATGAGGGAAAGAAACTTCGCCGGTCCTCGCAAGTATCGGGCCGGTAAGCACTATGGATGCGCGTAATTTTTTTGATATTTCTTCTGAAATTTCCGAACGAATACCTTTGCTGAATTTTATTGAATATGAGCCGGATTTTTTAGGCACAACATCTGCGCCGAGATCGGCAAGAAGTGTCGTCATTCTTTTTACATCTTCTATCGCCGGAACATTTTTTATCGTGAGCTCATCTTTAAACAAAACAGAAAATGCGAGCGCCTGAAGCACCGCATTTTTCGCACCCGAGACCTCTATAACACCGTTAAGCGTTTTCTTACCCGCCAAACCTTTTACTTTAAATATTTCAGCCATGATAAGCGCATTATATCCTGAACTCGATAACGTCGCCATCCTTGACGATATATTCTTTTCCTTCTGTCCTTATAAGTCCCTTTTCGCGAGCGGCGGCATACGAGCCGGCACCTAAAAGATCCTGCCAATTTATTACGTCAGCGCGGATGAACTTATCTTTAAAGTCTGTATGTATTGCAGTTCCGGCTTCAGGGGCGGTCGAACCTCTCTTTGTAGTCCATGCCCTCGTCTCATCCTCTCCTGTCGTAAGAAAGGTGATAAGATTCAAAATTTCGTATCCTCTTTTTATGAGATCATTTATTCCGTCATCTTTAAGTTCAAGCGCTTTTCTATATTCATCTTTCTCGTCGCCTTCAAGCGCCGAAAGTTCGTGCTCGATAGCGGCATCAACGACGACCCACTTAGAACCGGTCTCTTCAAAGAATTTCATGAGTGGCGCGAGGTCGACTCGAGTCCCACCTGTCTTGTCGTTCAATACATATACGATCGGCTTCATTGTGAGGAGGTGCATCGATCGGACAAATTTCTTTTCGTCGTCAGTTAACGGCAATGTTTGAGCTAGCTTGCCCAGTTCAAGATGCTTCTGGATTTTTGACAACGCGTCATTCTCGGCGACAGCTTCTTTGTCTCCCCTTTTTACCTCTCTCTGAAGATTTCCGAGCCTCTTTGACACGGTCTCCATATCGGCGAGAATAAGCTCAAGATTTATTACCTCAATGTCCCTCATCGGCTCCGGCTTGCCCGCAACGTGAATAATCTTGTCATCAGAAAAAATTCGCACCACTTCGGCTATCGCATCCACTTCGCGAATATTAGAAAGGAATTTATTTCCAAGCCCCTCTCCTTGTGCGGCCCCTTTTACAAGTCCGGCAATGTCCACGAATTCGATTGCGGTTGGGACCGTCTTTTTTGAATTAGAAAATTTTGTAAGTTTCTCAAGCCTTTCATCCGGCACAGCAACGACACCCACGGACGGGTCTATTGTGCAGAAAGGATAATTCTCCGCCGCCACGCACTTTCTGGTAAGCGCGTTAAAAAGCGTCGATTTACCTACATTTGGAAGCCCTACGATACCGATGGATAACATGATGCAAATAACTATGCCTTGTTTTTAGATAAAACTCAAGCCAATTATAAAATATTTTTTTATCAAAACATGTGCAAAATTTTGATTTTTAATGAAAAAATATTGGCGAAGAAAAAATGTTTCGTGTATGATGAAGATATCAGAAATATTTTATGAAAAAAATTACCATTGGTTTTATAACAAACTCACGATTGCTTCAGGACGATGAAGCAAAAATGTTCAAGCGCGTTGCAGACAAAATGGACATCGATCTCATCTTCTTTAATTCCGCCGACAAGATGGACATAAAGGAGATCGAAGACAAGGTTAAGCAGTGCGACCTTGTTTATAATGATGACGGCGAACATATCACAAACGAACTCGCAAAGACCATTGAGGCCCTTGGCGGCAAAGTTGTTGAGCCGTCCAAAACATGTATTACACAGAAGACAAATGGCTTCAGTATGTAAGGTGCGTGAAAAACGATATACCGGCCCCAAAAACCATTTTATTGCCGACCGATCTTGTAAGCGCGAGACAGGAGATCGTCAACTTCAACCAATTCCCCGTAGTTTTGAAAAGGATAGAAGGATGCCGGGGAGATTTCGTAGACAAGGCTGATACTCCCGACGAGGCGGTTGAGGTAATGAAAAAATTCTGGGGGAAGGGAGAAGACCGCTTCCCTATCATTGCCCAAGAATTTGTGACTTCAAATTCCTATAGAGTTCTTACAATCGGAGGAAAAATCATTCAAACCGCTCTAAAGAAAAGCCCCGGATGGAAGGCTACCGGTTGCGAGGCTGTCAGCTTCACTCCTTTTGAAGTAGATAAGGAGCTTGAAGATATAATCAAAAAGCTCCTAGCCGTGACCGAACTGGAGCTCTGCGGATATGACTTTGCCAGACACTTAGATAAATGGGTCTTCATTGAGGCTAACGCCAATCCGTCATTCGACTTCTATCGCGAAGGAGATGAAATGGATCAGCTCGCGGAAAAAGTCCTCGAACATCTAAAGAAGCTCGCGAAAGCGGCTAGAAAATCGGAGTAATTTATTTCTTATTTACCTTTTTGTTCGGATAAAGCTCTTCGAACTTTTTTATCTCACCCAAATTTATTCTCTTTACGAGCAGGCCTTCTTTGCCGCTTATATCTTTCATAATGAAGTGAGGACAAGATATAGCCGAATATGGGACTAGCCCCGGCTTATTGCTTACAGGACTTGCAAGCGCTACGAAACAAATATTCTCAAAAGCTCTTGTCAGGACAAGAGACTTTAGCAACTTTTTCTCTCTGCTCTTATGGTCTTTGCGATGAGCGGAATACTCATAACACCAATAAGTAGGAACAAAGATTATCTCGGCTCCCTTCTTCTTCATTCGTGAAAATATTTCAGGGAAGGCAACATCCCAGCAAATAGCAATACCAATTTTTGCGAAATCTGTTTTAAAAACGAAAGTCTTTCGGCCCTCTTTACCGACATCTCCATAGAGATTTATTTTCCTATATTTACCCTTTATTTTACCCTTTCGGTTTATGAGAAGAGCCATATTGTAGCTCTTTCCATTCTCCTCAAAAGTATCGGTGACAATGGCCCAAATATTGTTCTCCTTGCAGGCCAAACAGATCTCTTGAAGAAGCCTGTGGTCTATTCTTAAAACATCCCTCTTGTGAACACAAGATTCAGGGAAACAAACGATATCCGCCTTAGCCTTTGCGGCAAGGGCTATAAAACTCTTTATTTTAGCCACATTGTGGGGCTCATACGTATCAAAATAACGTATTTGAGCCACGGCAATGACCGGTTTTCTGGGAGATTTGTTTTTTGCGGCTTTCATAAGCTCCTATAATACAACTCAAAAAAGGAGGTGTCTAGGCACCAAAAATAAGACATAAAATGTCAGAATTTGTCTAAATTTGGCCTAAGCCGCGAGCCCCTTTAGCTCACTTTCATACTTCTTAGAGACCTCCATCACGGCAGCCATTTGATCCATCCCCTTCTCTTTCATAAGCACCTGAGCCTCCTCGGCGATCTTCTGAAAAAGGCCCGGATTTTTCATAACCATATTCATAAGCATCTGCTTTTGTTCCTCCGGAACGGGCGCATTCTTAAGAGCCTGATTCAACGCTTGTTTTAAAAAAAATTCTTTGATCATCGTTAAATATTAGCGCTTCTATAGATAAAATTTAATATTGACTAATTATTAAATTAAATATAATCTGAACCCGAACAGCACATTTCAAAATCTTAAGGAGGGATTCGAATGGAATCGAAAGAATTAACACCCGAAAAGGTCATGACAAGACTTACCGGTAAGAAAAAATATTTCAACCAAAGCAGAGACGCATTAAATACATCTCAATTACGGGCATATAATCGTCACAATAGATTCGACGAGTATCAACGCATTTTCGTGTATTTAAAAATTCCAAAAAGTTGCAGCCTCATCAAAGAAGAAAGTCCGGAATGTAATTGTGGCTCCTGCCGAAAGCAGGCCAGAGAAAGATTTGAATCGAGATACATAACGAACGCCTCAGAATCGATTTATTGGGAAGAAATACGGGGATTAATTCATAAAGAGATATGCCCTAAATTCGATCTCCATCTCGGTTCGAACCACGATGCGGACGATATATTGACCTTCAATCTTCCCAACGGATCTGCGACCATCGCCTATGTTAACAGTCGCAGTTTCCATGTGGACGGTTTTGGAGGTTCACACTTCGCAAGAAGCAGAGAGCTTGCGCTAGACCTACTGAAGCTTTACCTCAAGGTCTATGGCAAATATTGCACCTGGTAACAAAAACCCGCCGCTCGGATAACGAGGGCGGGTCTTTTTATTTCTGGATTCCCGCCGGAGTTTACCCTCGACCGCGATCGGGGGCGGGAATGACAGTGAATGCGTTATTTAACTAGGAATTTCGCTATCAAAAGCGCGACAATGTTCGCGACTTTGATCATCGGGTTAATAGCGGGACCGGCTGTATCCTTATAAGGATCACCGACAGTATCTCCTGTGACTGCGGCCTGATGAGCAAACGACTTCTTTCCTCCGTGATTGCCCTCTTCAATGAATTTCTTGGCATTATCCCAAGCGGCTCCACCTGATGTCATTGAAAGTCCTACGAAGATTCCTGTAACGATAACACCGACGAGAAGTCCTCCGAGGGCCTCAGGGCCAAACAAGTATCCGACGAGAATAGGAACGACTACAGGTATAAGAGCAGGGATGATCATTTCTCTGAGAGCGGCCTTTGTGACGATATCTACGCACTGCGCGTAGTCAGGCTTGGCTGTTCCCTCCATGATTCCCTTGATCTCTCTGAACTGTCTTCTAACCTCCTCAACGACGGAACCGGCTGATCTTCCGACCGCCTCCATGGCGATAGAACCGAAAAGATAAGGCATCATACCTCCTATAAAGAGACCGATGATAACGTTCACGTTGCTTAAATCAAAAGCCATCTGTGCACCGCTGGCAAGAGCAATCTCCTGTGTATATGAAGCAAAAAGAACAAGAGCGGCGAGACCGGCAGAAGCGATAGCGTATCCCTTTGTAACCGCCTTTGTTGTGTTTCCGACGGCATCGAGAGGGTCTGTAACATTTCTTACCGACTCAGGAAGACCGGCCATTTCGGCGATACCTCCCGCGTTATCTGTAATAGGACCGAACGCATCGATTGCGACAATTATTCCGGCAAGTGAGAGCATGCTCATTGTGGCAAGAGCGATACCATAAAGACCGGCGAAGAAGTAGGCGTAGTATACGGAAACAACAATAAGAATTATCGGCATAGCTGTGGCCTGCATAGAAACAGCGAGACCTGTGATTATGTTCGTTCCGTGACCGGTTGTAGAAGCCTTAGCGATTCTCTGAACAGGGCTGAAGCTCTTTGATGTATAGTATTCTGTGATGACAACCATACCGATAGTCACCAGAATACCTATGACAAGCGGCCAGAAAATTTTGATCGTTTCCGGGAAGACAACAAAAGCATTATTGCCCGAAAGATACCAGAAGAAAGCCAGCTGGATGACGATTGTCGCGGCAAGCCCTTTATAGAGAGCAGCCATAATTCCGCCCGTGAGTCTTACAAAGAGTGAACCTATGATAGAAGCGATAATTGAAAAAGCTCCGATAAGAAGCGGGAACTCTGTGATAGCTTGATTTCCTCCCGAGAACAAATTTCCGAGGATCATAACAGACAGAGCGGACACGACGTATGTTTCGAAAAGGTCAGCGGCCATACCGGCATCATCACCGACGTTGTCTCCTACGTTATCGGCGATAACGGCAGGGTTCCTAGGATCATCCTCAGGGATTCCGGCCTCTACTTTACCAACGAGATCAGCACCCACGTCGGCACCTTTTGTAAATATACCTCCTCCAAGTCTTGCAAAAACAGAGATAAGAGAAGCACCGAAGCCGAGACCGACAAGGGCGTTCACGTCACCTGCGTATCTGTAGAAAAGTGTGAGTGAAAGAAGAGCGAGACCAACTACGAAAAATCCTGTAACAGCTCCTCCCTTAAAACCGAGCGAGAAAGCTTCCTTGATCCCCTTCTTCGCCTCTTCAGCAACACGAGCGTTTGCCTTTACAGAAACAACCATTCCAATATAACCGGCGGCGGCTGAAGCGATGGCTCCGACAACGAATCCGATAGCGGCCATTTTGCCGACCCAGATAGCGAGAAGAATAGCGACGACAGCACCAACAAAGGCGACTGTTTTATTCTGCCTTGCGAGGTAGGCCTTAGCACCCTCCTCAATAGCCTGCTGAATTGCCTTCATTTTATCGTCTCCTGCTGATTTGCTCATAACAGAGCGAACCAAAAAAGCTCCATAAAGAAGTGAGATTATGGAAGCACCAACTGCAATACCGAAAATAGACATAATTTAATTAATCTAATGCTTATAAATACGCGATACATTGTATTGGAAAAAGGACATCTTGTAAAGATATTGTAGCTGAAATTAAAAAGGTAAAAGTCAAAATGCAAAATTACAATTCAAAATTTAAAATACCACCGTCATTGCGAGCAAGGCGAAGCAATCTAGATTTAATAGCGTTGATACGTGGGTTGCTTCGCTTCGCTCGCAATGACGAGACAAAGAAAAAGCCCCCTTGCATTAGGGAGCTTTTGTTCAGAATATCTTAAACGAGATTTTGAGGCGCGCCGGTGACAAACGCTTTTATATTATCCACAGACACTTTCATTATTTCTTCCTCTGCCTCTTTTGTGTAAAAAGCGATGTGCGGGGTAACAAGCACCTGCGGGAGGTCTATAAGCACATGATCCTCGTAAAGCAGTTTGAAATCTCTAACCTTGGCCTCTCTATCTTTTATTATATGAACCTCATCCTTAAGCTGTCTCTCCGCCTCAAGCACATCAAGCCCCGCTCCGGCCAAGTGGCCGCTCGCCACGGCCTCAAGGAGTGCCTCCGTTTCGACTATCTCTCCCCTTGCGGTATTTATGAGATAAGCGCCCTTCTTCATTTTATAAATATTGTTCTTATTTATTAGATGTCTTGTTTCCGGACTCAAGAAAGTGTGAATAGTAACGATGTCAGAACCGGCAAGCACATCTTCCAAGGAAACACACTTTGTGCAGGTTTCTTCCGCAAACTTCACGTCGGGCTTTATGTCATAAGCCAAAACATTCATACCGAATCCTCGCGCAATCCTTATTACGTTTTTACCAATGCGCCCCATACCGATGACACCGAGTGTCTTTCCGAAAAGATCAAAACCGCGGAGCCCCTTAATATCGAAATCGTCATCCTCCTTTATTCTCTCGTATGCAGGATATGTATTTCTGGAAAGAGACAAGATGAGAGCGAATGTGAATTCAGCAACGGTATGCGCGCCATAAGCGGGAACGTTAGAAACTTTGACCCCCTTCTCCTTGGCGGCGGCCAAATCTACGTGATCAAAACCTGTCGAGCGGGTGGAAATAAATTTTAATCCCGGTAAAGCATTGATAATTTCCCGTTTCAGCTCCGAATTAACGAACACAGAAACAATTTCGGCATCCTTGGCCTTGCCCAAGTTTTGTTCATCCAACTTCTCTTCAAAGAATTCCGCTGAAACACCGGGAATGTCCGAGACCAATTTAGACAATATTTCTGTTTCGGCGCTGTTTACTTCAAAAAATATAATTTTCATATGTTTTAATTTTACCACCTAATTATATATCCAGTTGCTTAAATTCCCAAAAACTATAGTATAAAAATAGAAAGAATAGAACATTTACAAAGGAGGATCGTGTATGAAAAACAAAGAAATTGTTCCAATTCCCCTTGACCTCAAGAATCTCTCCAGGAGCGAGTCTCGTTTCTTAAGCTGTCTCAACACGCTCGCGGTCGGACAAGATTTTGCCAAGAAGGCCATCATGTCCCGTTTTCT
>JAKLHJ010000034.1 GCA_022710205.1 Patescibacteria group bacterium
GACGGCTATGAATATAGAATAATGGGATGTTGCGTTTATAATATGTATAATGTTATAAAAGGTTCATTCGCGGCTTTTGAAAATCCGAAGGGGGCCTATTCATGGGATATCATAGCCGGTTTAAACTTGGCCGCTGAACACGATTTAGTTGTGGTTGTAGAGGGTAAAAAATACAATGGTGAATTTCTAGATCCTGCCAAAAAGTATCGTTTTAAGATAAAACAAAAAAATGATTAAAGTTGGAAATAAAGTGCTTATTGTGGCTGAAATAACAACCAATCATCTTGGTGATATTAACCGTCTTAAGAAAATGGTAAGGCTAGCAAAAGATGCCGGGGCAGATCTTGTAAAGATACAGAAAAGGAACATAGAAACCTTTTATTCTAGGGAAATGCTAGACAAAGAGCATAATTCTCCATTTGGTAAGACATGGAAAGATTTTAGACAAGGAATAGAATTATCTCTTGAGGATATAAAAGAGATAGAGGCAGAATGTAAAAAAATAGGTATTGAATTGTTTGTGTCAATATTGGATATCCAATCATTTGAGTTGTTGCAGCAATTTGATAAGAAGCTACTTAAATTACCGTCAACCATCTCTAGCCATAAAGATTTTCACGCTAAAGTAGCAAAGTTGTATAAGGGTGAGATTGTTATCTCAACAGGATACACATCTCTGGATTATGAAGATTATATTCAGGAAACTTTTAAAGATAATGAAAAGATATATTTATTACAATGTACATCGGCATATCCACCACCGCCCGAAGACTGTGGCATATCTATTGTTAGACACTACCATGATTTAAGCAAAAAAAATCCCAAGATAATCCCAGGTTATTCCAGCCATGATATTGGGTCTCTCGGAAGTATGCTTGCCGTGGCGGCTGGGGCTAGAATGATTGAAAAACATGTTAAGATCGGAGATACTCCGTGGATGCATTTCCAGGAGGTGGCCTTAGATTTAGAAAATGGTGAATTCGCTCAGTTTGTCAAAGATATAAGACAGGCGGAGATTATGTGTGGAGATGAGATAAAAAGCGTTAAACCAAGTGAGTGGCATAAATATTCTCATATTCCTAAATAGTAATATGGTGTTATGTCCATGAAAAAATCAGTTCTAGTAATTTTTGGTGGTGATTTTCCCCTAAAAAAGAAGGAGTGGTGGTCGCAATTTAATGTTGTTGTGGCGCCAAAACAATTTGAAGATCTGATCAGGAAATATGATTCCCAATTTGTTGACGTTGGGGAGCTATTAGACTCGGGGAACATAAGAGAAGCGTCAGAGCTACTAACACAGCTTTCTCTTGTAGACACTTCTGACGGTCGTAAAATTTCAAAAGTAGTTACCCATGAAGGTTACGAGCTTTGGTGGATTTATTATGGGGATTTAATGCAAAAATTTTGCATACCGTATACTCAATATAAAAGATTGCTTGAATATCTAAAAGACTTTTCTCAAATAACACTTTCTGCGCCACCTTACGCGGCACTTTTTAAATATTTTTTTGATTCTTACGGTAATAAATATTCTATTTTAAATGAATCTCAAAAAAATATTTTGCCAATCGGAGTTTTGATACAAGGTATTATTTCTCTACCGTTTCTTTTGTGGATTAAGATACGAGGTCCGAAATTAATGGTTTGGACAAGCGATCAATTTGATAAAAATGGCGACTACGATTTCAGAATGAAGATAATTTACGAAGAGCTCAGAAAGAAAAAAATTAATTTTGTTGAATTTGTAAGGAGCATGGAACCGACAAGTATCGTTTTAAAACACGCTATTAAAAGAAAAAGACCGGTAATTTATTCGGGAGCAATTATTGTCATCGCTCAATATCTCTCGTCTTTTTTTAATGGTAAAGAAAAAAAAGAAATATTAGCATTGTCTCCCGTTATGGGTAGCGATCCTAATCAAGTTTTTTTGTTTAAAGTCTCAACCGGATATCTTTCTCAAACATTGGGTACAATCTGGTCTATTAAAACATTGAAATTATTCTTGAAATTTATCGGGATTAAGGCCGCGATAATCAATGACTCTACTAGCCGTAATTTTCATGAAGGCCTAGCGTGCAAATTGTTAAATATAAAAACTGTCGGGATTCAGCATGGTGCCTCTTTGAAGTACACCCTTGTTTCCGATTTTACACCTGGATTTAATGGAAATAAATATCTTTCGGTAGATAAATTTGGCCTTTGGTCGGAGTGGTGGAGGGAATATTATATTAAAAACAGCAAGGCTTATAAACCAGAACAACTTTATGTTTCGGGTCACATGAGACCCTTAGAAAAAAGCGCCGTCTTTTCAAAACAAAATACTAGGGCTCTATCGGGAGGGCGCATTAAAGTACTTTTTGTTTCCGAACAAATGTCTGATCCTAAAGAGGTTTTGCCATACCTGGAAGCTCTTGTCGGAGATAATGATATTTGTTTGTTTGTAAAATTTCGTTTTTACGGCGATGGTTTTGAAAAATGGCTTAAGAACGATAGACCAGATATCTTGGAAAAGATTGATAAAAGTAGAATACTCAGGGGAAGTATGCACGAGGCCATATCAAAATGTGACGTAGTGGTTGGCTCTCACAGTACGGGCGTTTTGGAAGCCTCATTGCAGTTGAAGTTGCCTATTTTTTTTATAACTAAAAAATGGGGGGATTATTTTGAGCTGTCAAGCTTTAATAAAAATTATTCTTTTATTGCAGATAACCCCCATAATTTGTTAAATATGATTAAAAAATCAGACAATATACCTTTGGATGTATTAAAAGACTTAAGATGTCGTTTTTTTGGTGATCCATACAGAAATGGCAGTAAATGGGTGGTTGAAGAGGTGGAAAAACTTTTGTAGTTTTTTTAAATTCTTCTCAGTATATATAGATTTACGAACATATATATAAATGGGCTTATTACTTCTGCTGCGATGGCGCCGGTTAGACCCCAAATAGGAAGTAATATTATTTTAAGAATTAAGAGTACCATTGGATTAAAAACAGAAAGAAAGTAATTTATCTTTTTGTCTCCGTGCGCGACGATGGCAATATTTAGCGGTTTTTTGGGGTAAGTCAGGAGCGTTAATGCTAAAAATTGAGAATAAATAATAGAGCTTACATATTTTGGAAAAAATATTTTATAGAAATACGGTATTAACAATATATAAACGATTGTTGGAACAATCATTATTACTGTTAGCATCATAGACTTTCCCGGTAAATTCTTTTTAACTTCCTCTTTGTTTTGGGAAGAAATCTTCGGCATGAATAAGTGGGTTGTCTGTTTGAATAGGGCATTAATCTGATCCACGGGAGCTGATGCTATAGAATATATCGCAAGCGGGGCTGCTCCCAGATAATGAAAAACTAATATCTTGTCTATATTGCTGCTTATCGTTCCTAGGACGCTCATCACGCTCAAGTGTTTGCCGTATACTATTGCGCCCTTCTCAACGTCTTTACTGGGGGAATATTTTTTGATTGTGAGCAAGTAGAAAAAGACAACCAATAACATTTGCATTATAAAATAAACAGCAATAATATAAGCGGGATTTTGAGTAAAAAAAAGTGAGATTATTAGAGAGGCGTTTATGAAATAATTTGAGATAGTGCTGTAGTAGGTAGTTGTTTTGAACTCTTTTTTACCGACAAGAAAAGCACTATACATACTGTAGCTATTTGAAAATGGGTTTGTGAGTGTGGGTATTAACATTGCTCCACCTAGCACATAATTGCCATTGTAGAAATAGAAGATAGATATAGAAAGTGAAATAATTGTCGGTATAAAGCTCCACTTTAAGCTTGTTTTGACTGCGGCAAAGAGTGTCCCCTCAAAGCCTCTTGATACTGATCGTGAGACTATAGTAGAAAGACCGGTAAGATAGAATGAACCGGCAATTCCAACTAGTGAAAATATATATTTGTAAATACCATACGATTCCTGTGGGAGTAGGTTTGCGAAGGCAAGAGAAAGTATGAACGTGGATATCATAGACACTCCGAAACCTGAACCAAGCCAAAAACCCCCTTTAGCAAAATATGTTAGGTCTGTTTTTAGATATTTTTCGCCCCATTTGAGCCATTCGCATATTATTATTTCAGTTTTTTTAGGCATTTTTATAATTTTAGACTATTTTACTGTCTTTTGATAGAGTTACGGTCATTGAAACTATTTATTGTTTAATTTGGTTACAGCCACAACACTAAAGAAGATTATCGTAAAGGAGTTTTTGTGCCAGGGAAAGTTTTTTTAGTCTACTGCTGTTCATGGTCTAAGGAAAGGCGATGTTGCTTTTCGGTTTGGTTGGATAAGATGAATATCTTTATTTCGGAGATGTTCTCTTTGTGGGCGATAATGATGAAAGTGTTATTGATATTTGTACTATACGGACCGTGGATGATTCAGAGGACACATTAAGAAGGTCGGGGGTTTTAATAGATATCGATGAACAATGCAAAACACCCACAGGTTTTTGCAAATACCCATTATGGGCTGTTTGTGTTATATTGTGCTGTATGAATAATATAACAATAGAGAAGTTGCTGAAAAATATTATAATCGGCGGATTATTTTTAATTCCGTTTTTGCCGTTTATAGTATCAGGGTCAATGTTCTTTCCGTTCATTACGGGTAAGAATTTCGCATTCCGTATAATTATTGAAATAGTTTTTGCTCTTTGGCTGGCGCTTGTTATTTTTGACAAAAGTTATTTGCCGAAGAAAAGCAATCTTTTGATTTCCGTTGTTTCTTTCGTCGGAATAATCGCGCTGGCTGATTTTTTGGGTGCCAATACTTTTAAGAGTTTTTGGTCAAACTATGAGAGAATGGAGGGTCTTGTTTCTCTGCTTCACCTTCTCACATATTTTGTGATGTTAATTACCGTTTTCAATGAAAAGATTTGGAAGTATTTTTTTAACACCATCTTTGCCTCTTCGATAGGCCTGTTTATCTATGGTGCGCTACAGCTCGCCGGCAAGATCGCCATTAACCAAGGAGGCGTTAGATTAGACGCGACTTTTGGTAATACTTCTTATTTCGCGGTTCATATGCTTTTTGTCGCCTTTCTTTCCGGGCTTTATTTCTTTAGGGGAAAGATCGGCAACAATTTTTCTTCATGGTTTTATGGTTCCATTTCACTAATCTCCGTCTTTATGCTTATGGAGACTGCGACTAGGGGCACTGCGATAGGGCTATTTATGGGCATCGTCGCGGCGGCGGCCATCGTTGCTAGATTGGGAAAGGACACGGAGAAGAAGCCGGCTTCATTTATAATCGGAGGGGTTGTGGCAATCCTGCTGGCTTTCTTGCTCGTAAAAAATATTCCTGCGGTAAAGAACCATCCGATATTAGGTAGATTCGCCGAATTGTCCGTTTCGAGCTTAACGAGTCAGCCGCGATACATGGTCTGGAATATGGCTTACCAGGGATTCAAGGAGAGGCCTATATTAGGTTGGGGGCAGGAGAACTTTAACGTTGTATTTAATAAATACTACGACCCGCAGATGTATACTCAGGAGCCTTGGTTTGATAGAGCTCACAATGTTTTCTTTGATTGGTTGATTGCGGGAGGTTTATTGGGGCTGCTATCGTATCTTTCTATTTTTTTGTTCTCTATTTTGGCTGTGTGGAAGAGCGATAAGGCAAAAAATTTCACGCTTTTGGATCGAGCTGTTTTGACGGGTCTTCTCGGGGGATATTTCATTCACAATTTCTTCGTGTTTGATAACTTGCTGAGTTACATTATGTTCTTTGCGGTTGTGGCTTATATCTATCACGAAACTTCGGGCCAGCCGGAGCCGGAAAAAAAGCAAAAGGCGACGCCTCTTCTCGAGGATGAGTTTGGGGTTTATGTGGCCACGTCATTGATTATTGTTTCTTTTTGCGCCTGTATGTATTTTGTAAACATAAAACCGATTATGGCTTCCAGAAGTCTGATACAAGCCCTTTCTTCTAAGACGGTAGATGAGGCGGTTAATAATTTTAAGAAAGTGTTTTCGTATAATACTTTTGGCACTACGGAAGGAAGGGAACAGCTAACGCAGAGATCAATGTCGCTAGCAAGGTCTCAGGGGGTTGATATGATGTCAAAGCAAACATTCTTCACTCTAGCTACGGAGGAAATGGCTAAGCAAATAGAGAAATTCCCGGGAGACGCCAGATATAGAGTATTCCAAGGAGCGCTTTACTCGTCATACGGTCTTAACGATAACGCCCTTAAGGAGTTAGAAGAAGCCAGAAAACTTTCTCCGAAGAAACAAATGATAATGTTTGAGATGGTCTCACTTCTTTTAAGGGAAGGCAGGAACAAGGAGGCACTTGATTTGGCCAAAGAGGCTTTTCAACTTGAGGAGAGCTACCAAGATGCAAGAATAATTTATGCTGTGGCGCTTATTTACAATAAGGACGATAAAGCCGCAGATGAGTTGTTGTCCGTAATTTCTGACGGGGGAGTAATCGTGGATGACCGTCTTATCAACGCATATGCGGCCGTAAAACAGTTTGATAAGGTCATTGTTATTTGGCAAAAGAAAATAGAGGCTGAGCCAAAGAATGCGCAATACCACGTATATCTATCAGCCGCATATCTCGCCGACGGGCAAAGAGAGAAGTCTGTCGAAGAATTAAAAAATGCGGCCGAGCTGGATCCTTCTTTCGCAGATCAGGCCAACGCATATATAAGGGATATAAGGGCTGGGAAAACGCCTCAATAGACTTGCCTCACGGATTCTTTTCTGATAATATTTGATTGTGAGCGTCGTTCAATAATAAACATTTTATTTGAACTTCACTTCGCAAAACAAGTACAAAGCGCTAACCCCCGAAAGGGGGTTTTGCGTTTTTAAGAAGAAATTGTTAAAATTTTAAATGGATCTTTTGTTTAGTTAAGGTTGGCGGAACGCTCACATTCTTTGTACTTGTGGAGTTTGTATCCGCCAACTTTAAGTAGATAAAAAATACTTGCCCACCAAAATTTTCCCACAGAAATATAGACAAGGTCCTCTGTGAAAGATATTTACGTATTAGAGTAATAAAAGAAGAAAATTATTTGTTGGGAAATTTAGGCGGGTAAAAAACGAGCATGACTCGTTTTTTGTTTTGTCTATATGATTTTTGGTACAAATAAGCTAATATACTTAAATAGCTTTTAATCATTCAACACGCAAGAATATGTATATTTTAGACAAGATATTCGGAAGCCGAAATGATCGGGAGATAAAGAAAATGGCTCCTATCGTAGAAAAAGTGGCGTCTTTCGGAGAAGGGCTAGCTAAACTTGCCGACGAAGAACTTTCCTCAAAAACAAAAGAGTTTAGAGAGAGGCTTTCGGGCGGCGAAACTTTAAACGACTTATTGCCGGAGGCATTTGCTGTTGTGAGGGAGGTGTCAACAAGGGTCCTTAAACAGAGACATTACGACGTTCAGATAATGGGAGGAGTTGTTTTGCACGAAGGCAAGATCGCCGAGATGAGGACGGGAGAGGGAAAAACTCTCGTTGCGACGCTTCCCGCCTATCTTAACGCTCTCGCCGGACATGTTCACGTTGTAACTGTTAACGATTACCTCGCGCGAAGAGATTCAGTGTGGATGGGACAGATATATTCTTTCTTGGGTCTTACGACTTCCGTAATAAATCATGAGGCCTCTTATATATATGACCCTAAACATGTTGAGGCGGATAAAGAGAGAGATGAGGTTGGGTCGTTTAAGATTGTTTATGAATTTTTGCGACCTTGCACGAGAAGAGAGGCTTATCTGGCGGATATCGTATATGGAACAAATCACGAATTTGGCTTCGATTATTTGAGAGATAATATCGCTTATGAAGAGAGGAATGTTGTTCAGAGCTTCGGCGACTTCTCAGAGAAAAAAGCATACAATTTTGCCATCATAGACGAGATTGATTCTATTTTGATTGATGAATCTAGGACACCTCTTATCATCTCCGCTCCCGCGGGAGAATCGGGTGAACTTTATGCCGCTTTTGCGAAGATCGCGGCGACAATGAATGAGGTTGAGGACTACGTTGTAGATGAGAAACAAAAGGCGGTTACATTAACTGACGCGGGTATAACCAAGGCTGAAAAAGCCCTGGGTGTTTCTAATATATATGCTGACGGGGGAATAAAGTATGTGCACCACTTAGAGTCAGCCGTAAGGGCTAAGGCGCTGTTTACTTTAGACAAAGATTATGTGGTAAAGAACGGCGAAGTAATAATCGTCGATGAATTCACGGGGAGGCTACAGCCGGGAAGGCGATGGTCAGAGGGGCTTCATCAAGCCATAGAAGCCAAGGAGGGTGCTCGTGTCCAGAAAGAGTCAAAGACCATGGCCACGATCACGATACAGAATTATTTTAGAATGTATCAGAAGCTGTCCGGTATGACCGGAACGGCCCTTACTTCCGCTGAAGAATTCTTGAGTGTTTATAATTTAGACACGATTGCAATACCGCCGAACAGAAATAGCAAGAGGACCGATCAGGACGATCTCGTTTTTCAGACCGAACAGGGCAAGTTTAAGGCGATCACAAGGAAGATAAAAGAGCTGAACGAGAAGGGCCAGCCGGTCCTAGTAGGAACTATTTCTATTGAAAAAAACGAATTACTCTCCAAATTTTTAGAGAGGGAGGGGATAAAGCACAGCGTCCTTAACGCCAAGAACCATGAGAAAGAAGGAGAGATAGTGGCCGGTGCAGGAAAGAAGGGTAGTGTTGTTATTGCCACAAACATGGCGGGCCGTGGAGTTGATATTAAGCTTGGAGGGCCTAACGCAAGCGAGGATGAGGCCGTTGAGATAAAGGCATTGGGTGGGTTATTTGTTTTGGGCACAGAGAGACATGACGCAAGAAGAATAGATAATCAGCTTCGAGGTAGAAGCGGAAGGCAGGGCGATGAAGGAGAAACACAGTTCTTTGTATCGCTCGAAGACGCGCTAATTAGGATTTTCGCTTCTGATATGGTCAAGAACATGATGGGTCGTCTCGGAATTCCCGAGGATGAGGCGATTCAAAACAGGCTCGTAACAAAATCCATAGAGGGGGCTCAGACAAAGATTGAGGGAATAAATTTTGATACCAG
>JAKLHJ010000035.1 GCA_022710205.1 Patescibacteria group bacterium
AGCAGAACAAGAACGGAAAGGAATATTTTGTCTACGCTTTTGACCTTCATCCTGTAGTAGAATTTTAGTTTATTAAATCTTCCTTCGACCCTTACAATTATTTTTAAAAAACATTACTAAATATTTCTATTTTGACATTTTTCCGTATGCGGGAAGATTTAATATGATTGCCCTCTATATTGCCCAACAATATCTGATAACAGAATATTATATTTTAAACCTTCTTGCGTAGATGAAACGACGGCAATCAAACTAAAATTTCACTACGGGATTCATACTTATATTATAACGCCTCTACCGTCATTACACAAAAACATTGACAGACAAGCAAATTTTTGTTAAAAATAGACCCGGAAACAGTAAATTGACATCGTTTAAAATTAACAGGAATAAGGAGTGATTGCGCATGAACAGAAGAGCGAGAATTTATCTTTATACAAGCTTGGTGACTTACCTCATCGTCATCATCTCTCTTATAATCTACCTGGTGGACAACACCAACGGACTAAGTCTCTCGTGGATTATGCGCGGTCTTTTGTGCACAATGACGCCGTGCGCCATAGCCATCATCGGTCTCTCTTGCGCGGTACTGCAAATCAACCCAAAAAACTTCGACCCCTGGCTCCTGTGTCTTTATAATCTCATGGTGCCTCTACTGGCCCTTGTGGGCTCGATGGGCTTCGCCTTCGAGGAGGCTCAATCAAACCGAAGCGGCGCAGATACTTTTGTCTGCGCGATACTTGTGGCCTCATTTGTATACGGACTAATCGAGGCCTTTATTGTCGCAACGATAGTGGACGAAATAACCGACCACGATTAAAAAAGGGGGGCTAGCATGTCAATAAGAAAAGAAGATGACTTCACGAAGCTTCTCAGAATGTCTCGAGGAATCGGCCTTAAGGTAACCGCCAAAAAATTGAGAGATTCTTTGAAAAATAATACCAAGGGACTCAAGGGCGTGATCAAGGGTAAAAAGTACGCGAGAACCTTTTTTGTCGCGAACATAATCTGCGTTGATGATAACCGGCTTCTTACTGACGAAGAGATAGCGACACTGTTCTTGGATTATCTGTATGATGAATCAAGTGCGGCGACCGCCCTTTTCTTCAACCCTTTTCTCGATCGAATTTGGAACATCCTCCGAAAAAAAGTAGACATGATTCCTGATGATAAACTCGAAGACCTTTATTTCTATTGTAAGAGAGTTGCTAGCAGAAAAACGATAAATGATATCGATAGAAAAATGGCCAAGCGTGGTCTCTAACAAAAACAACAAGGAGGTGCTCCTTTGAGTAAACTTCTAAACGGAAGCGCTCGCAGTAAAAATATCCTCAAGTTCAATCCCGATGGCAAGGTCGCCAAGTTGGAAGAAATCGCCGGCAGACTGAACAGGGAAGCCAAAGAAAAATTCCCGGGCATCGACGAGAAAGACCTCATTGTCTCCTCGACGGGCGGAAAACTCACCCTTCATCTCAAGGGCGAACGCGGCCGCGTGTTGTAAGGAGACAGAGTGAATACCATCTTACAAATCCTACGCGTCCAGAACAAAATGATTGAAAAGGCCTTCTGCCTGTGGTTTCGCATCATGACATTCCTTTTAGAACCGTGGAATCTCTAGGCTTGTCGGAAACGACATGAGAAAAAGGGAGGTGAATATCTTGGATAACCAAAATCACGACTACAGCAAGGACCCCGCCCCCGAGGGATCGGTGAAAATCGGTCCCGGCACGTACGTGGCCATCAAGAGTTCTTCTATCCACGATCCGAGTCGGCGGACCAAGGCGAACGAAGTGCCCGAGCCTCCTACCGAATCAAACTACGACTTGCGACCGATTGCCAGATTCACATTCTGGGTGGTCGGGGCAATCTTCCTGCTCTTCGGAAAGACGCTGGGCGCCATTGCTATGGCGTTCGGCTTCGCAGGTTTCGCTGAAATCTGTTTCAAAAAGAAGTAAAATATCAAACCGCTCCACCCGGAGCGGTTTTTCCTTTAATATAATAGAAACTCGCGCTTGTCATTCCCGCGAAGGCGGGAATCCAGAGCATATTAGATAAAAATTAGATTCCCACCGGAGTTTACCCTCGGCCTGATTGGGGGCGGGAATGACAACTTTGGGGCGATTTTAAAGCGTGTCTTTAAATTTAGATAGTGAGCGTTATTCCGAGTATCGAAACAATCATCCCTACAACCGCAAATATTATGCTTAGTATCCAGTAGCGCATTGTGACTTTTGCGGCTGGCCATCCGATCGCTTCAAAATGGTGGTGAAGAGGAGCAACAAGAAAAACTTTTTTGCCTCTGTATTTTTTTGAAAGATATTGGATCACGACAGAAGCAGATGTAGCGATGAGAGGAAAAGCGATTATAGGGAGAACTGCTACCGAGTCTGTAAGGAATGCGATTATTGAGAGGGTGACGGTAAGGCCAAGCATCCCCGTCTCTGACATATAAAATCTTGCCGGCGGAACATTGAACCAGAGGAACGCCAGTGTGCCCCCTACTATCGCCGCGCAAAATGTAGCGAGGTCAATCTGATTTTGGAAAAAAGCGATGACTCCATAAGCGGAAAACATTACAGCCATTATCCCTCCGGCCAATCCATCTATGCCGTCGATGACGCCTCCCGAGAATATTGCGAGCATGACAAGCATGAAGAAAGGAATAAAGAGTATACCTAATTCTATCGGCCCCGCAAACGGCACTGCAATAGCTGTCATTCCAAGTTTAAAATAGAACCAATAAGCTCCGATAAATCCCATGATAAGAACAAAAACAACTCTCTTTGAAAGCGCTAATCCTCCCGCCACATAACCTCCCCCGCCCCAAACCTGCAAAAGGTCGTCCGCAAGCCCCACAAGAGAAGCGGCAACAAGAGCAAAAAGCGGGAGCCATGTCTGGTTTTGGCTCAAGAAATTTAATTTCTGCGTGGCGACAGACGGGAACAAATCGGAAAGAAGAGACAATATCAAGATGGTCAAAAGTGTGCTGGCCCAAATAATTATTCCGCCCATTCTAGGAGTGCCGGTTTCTTTCTCTTTGTGAAGCTGATTAAATATCGGCGTCTCTCCCCCACCCAGTGCCTCGTTTCGCGCCTTCTTCTTCCACATTTTATTCTTATATAAATAATTTGTGACAAACGGCGTTATAAAAATACCTACGGAGAAAGTAAGAAAAAAAGAAAGAAAAACTTTTACAACGCTATTTATCATTGTTAGGGGGTAGAAAGTAGAAAATAGAAAATAGTTAAAGTTTTTCTATTCTGCACATCCACTTAATTATTTACTAAAAAATACTTCTTTTAATATATCACAATGTGTCGTTCTCGTTCTACCTTCCACTCTTTACTCTCTACTTGCTAGACAAATAATCCACCGTCGCGAGAGACAATTCTTCCGCGTCCTTAAATCTGTCTTCCGGAGTAGACCCGAGAACCGAAATAATTATCGGATGAGAAATGCCCGCGTCAAAAGCGATTACGAGATTGCCTCCGGCGAGATCAGTCGTGCCCGTCTTAGAGGCGATAAGCGCCATCATTTTTTCTACATCAACGTTTGTATTCCTTGAGCCGATATTTGCGCCCTCTTTAGAAAATATTTTTATCTCAGGATATTTTGTCGCGCCAAAAATGTGAGGATATTTATCGGTAGCGTATGCAAACATTCTGGCCATATCTTTTGCGGAACCATAAGCGCCCCCGAGTGTCGTATTCACATCAAGGCCGGTTTCGTTCAAAAAATATGTCGTTTTCAAATTTAGCTCTTTGGCGATACTATTCATCTCGCCCACGAAGTCTATGTTTTTCACCGAGCCGTCGTTCTGGTCCTCCACCCGCGACATTGCCTCGGCAATACTCGTCATCCCGCTATTCGAAGAAGATACAAGAGCATATTTCATAAGATCGGCCAGATTCCACCAGTTGCCGGAAAACTTTACGGGCCTATTAGTATCCATCCTCTCCGCAATCCTGAGCGCCGATACGCTTGTCATAACTTTTGTTATGGAAGCTAGCGGCAATTGCGCGTTACCGTTCTTCGTATAGATAAACTTTCCGGTAGTAGTGTCGTATATAGCCACCGACTTCGCCTTAAGAGGCAATTTTTCAAATGCGCTCAAGTCTTCTTTTTGCGCAATCGCCGTTTTTGCGCTACCAAAAGAAATGTTCATGTAAAAAAGAGGCACGATAGCAGACGTGGCGATAAAGCCCAGAACGCACCCCAATGCGACCATATTCTTTTTTTCTTTAAATAATTTCATCTTCCAATCCGCCATCCGGAGATTCTTGCGCGAGATCATCTTCTACCTCTTTGTTCGCGGCTTCCTCTTCCGTTACGGGCTCCTCTAGCTTCTCTACAACATTATCATATTCAGGCAAATCTTCAATTTTTGAAATTCCCAAAAATCGAAGCAAGTCAACCGTCGGTTTGTATAAAAAAGCGCGCTGATCAAGCGGGTCGACAACTCTTTCGACAAGTCCTCTGATAAGGAGATTCCTTAATATAAAGCTGGAGTTTACCCCTCTTATATTATCTATGGCGCTTCTGCTTATCGGGCCTTTATAAGCCACTATTGTAAGCGTCTCAAGCCCCGCTTTTCCGAGGTCTCGCGACATCTCTTCTTTGGTCATGGCGGTTATAAGCTCAGAGGCTCCCGGCGCAGTGCCGAGAGACACGTCATCCTCTGTTTCGAGAAGAGCGATTCCCCTACCTTCCATTTTTCCATGCAAAGAATCTAGCGCCTCCTTCAGGGTGTCTTTGGAAACTTCCAATATTTTTGCCAGTTCTTTTTTTGACACAGGCTCCCCGCGAAAATATAGTATGGCTTCAATAAGTGCGTCTAGTTTCATTTTGTTCTATTAATTTTCTATACTGCCCCCATAATGCGGCGTGGTAACATCGTTTGACTCAAGATGTATGTCCGCAAAGTGCACCTCTTGATTATATCTAAGTGTGCCTCTTTTTATAAGCTCGAGCATTGCGAGAAAGCTTACGACGACGTGTATCTTGTTCGCCTTGGCCTCTTCGGGAGAATTGTTCGGGCCCGTTTTTGCGAAGTCGCTAAATTTCATACGAAGCCCCTGCTGTATCTTCTTGTGCAGATTATCTATCGCCTCCTCCAGGCTTATGACCTTTTTTATTTTTACTTCCGATAATTTTTCTTTCTTCGGGAGATTATTTATGAGCGCCTTCGCGGAATTCAACATATTAACGAGGACAATCTCGTCCGTCGGCATAAATATCACCTCGTCGGCTTTTCTTTTTAGCCCGCCGAAAAATATCGGGTTCTTGCCAAAACATTCTTTTATGAAAGCGCTTTTTTCTTTTATGTCTTTGTATGTCTTCAGTCTGGCCTCAAGGTCCTCTATGCTGTCTTTCTCTTCCGGAGTGAGAGTTATACCCGGCAAAAGCGAGAGTGATTTTATAAGCAAAAGCGTTGACGCAACAATAAGAAAATCGGCGCTCCCCGCCATCGGGAACTCCTCAAAACCTTTTACGTATTCAATGTAGCCGTCTGTGACCTCGGCAATCGATATGTCATTGATACAAAGTTTTCTTTTTTCTATAAGAGAAAGCAAAAGGTCCAGTGGCCCCTCAAATTCACCTACCTTAACTTTGTATTCTGCAGTTACCGCCTGCTGAGAGCTTTCATCCAACATACTTCTAATTTTAGCATATTTAAGTAACAATCCCGCATGTCATTCCGAGCCTGCCGAGGAATCGCTTCTGCGTGTTATTGGGTTTCAAGTGATTTCTCCATAAAGTCGAAATGACGCGTGAAAATATTTCGCGCGACAAGAAAATATGTAATATCCGCTACTTCATCCTTATCTCTATCCCCAATTCGTCTAATTGCCCCTTCTCTATAATAGACGGCGAATCCATCATAAGGTCGCGCCCCTCCCCAGTCTTTGGGAAAGCGATGACATCTCTAATGCTGTTTTCATTTCGTAAGATCATCACAAGCCTGTCCAAACCCCAAGCGATACCTCCGTGTGGCGGAGTTCCTGAGTCTAAGGCTTCTAACATGTGGCCAAAGTTCTCGCGAACTCTGTCTGCCGCATATCCCATTATTTCAAAAACTTTCATGAGCCCCTTGCTGTGGTGATTTCTGATGCTTCCTCCGCCGATCTCAAAACCATTCAACACGATGTCATACTGAGTCGTGAGTATGTCGCCAATATTTTCACCTTTCATGAGCATTTCTTCGTGCTCCGGCTTTGGCATAGAGAACGGATTGTGTGTGAATGTCCAACCTCCCTGTTTATCTTTCTCAAAGAATGGAAAATCTACAACCCAGCAAAAAGCGAGCAAGTTTGAGTCGTTTTTGTCCTCCCTAATATCCGGTCGGTCGGAACCATACTTAGACATTGCGTCGGCATATTTTATCCTTGGGAAAGGAACCTGCTGTATTTTCTTTTCAGGCGAAACTTTCTTAACCGTCTCGATAATCAAATTCTCGATAAGGCTCATCACATCCTCCTGTTCAACAAACGACATTTCAAGGTCCATCTGTGTGAACTCCGGCTGTCTGTCTCCTCTCGTATCTTCATCTCTAAAGCATCTAGCTATCTGAAAATACTTACCGAACCCGGCAGACATAAGAAGTTGCTTGTATTGCTGAGGAGACTGAGGAAGTGCATAAAACTTCCCGTTATAAAGCCTCGATGGCACAACATAATCTCTGGCGCCTTCCGGTGTTGATTTTGTAAGTATTGGTGTTTCTACTTCGAAAAATCCCTTCTGCCCCAAATATTCTCTGACAAAAGAAATAAGATTGTGCCTCATCCTGATATTTTTCTGAAGCCTCTCCCTGCGAAGGTCGAGGTATCTGTATTTAAGCCTCGATTCTTCGTTGACCTCACTACCCGTAGTTGAAATATCAAAGGGCGGAGTCGTCGCCTCGTTTAGAACTTTGATGGATTTAACCTCAATTTCAATATCCCCGTTCGGAACATCTGTTTTGATCATCTTTTCCGGCCTCTTGTTCACATTCCCAACGATCTCAAGAACCCACTCTGATCTGACATTGCTTGCCACGGCGCCGGCCTCCTTGTTGTTTGGAAGCACGACCATCTGAACCTTTGAAAGCGATTCATCTCTGAAATCTAGAAATATGAGCTTACCCATATCTCTCCTCACATCCACCCAACCGGATATTTTAACTTCCTGACCTATGTGTTCTTTTAAGTCTTTAATATAAATTCGTTCCATAAATTAGTTATAAGGTTATCGGGTTATAAAGTTTAAATTTTTAATTTAGTTATAGAGGTCTATTTTTTTAATTTTTAAAACTTTATAACTTTTAACTAGATGAAAATAAATTACTAGTAATTTATTTTCATCACCTTCTTCACCTCAGCCATTGTTTCTGCGGCAACCTTTCTGGCCTCTTTTGTTCCTTCTAGCAAAACATTCATAACATAATCCGGCTTTGTGGCGAGATATTCTCTCTTTTCTCTAATTGGGGAAATTATATTCTCGAGAACATCCGCCAACCTATTCTTTATTACCGTATCACCAAGACCCCCCTTTCTGTACTCGGCCTTGAACTCATTTACCTCATCCTGTTTCGGATCAAAAATTGTAAGATAATCGAACACAACATTGCCCTCTACACTTCCCGGATCGTTCACGTGTATATGCTTCGGATCGGTATACATCTGCATAACTTTCTTTTTTATCGTCTCAGTATCATCAGAAAGAAAAATGGCGTTACCTAGCGACTTGCTCATCTTCGCCCCGCCGTCTATTCCCATAAGTCTAGGCGCGTGAGAAATTATTGATTCTATTTTTGAAAAAGTCTCCCCATAAAGGGAATTAAACTTGTGTGAAATTTCATTTGCTTGCTCAAGCACCGGAAGCTGATCGTCTCCGACAGGCACATGAGTAGCCTTGAAAGTGAGAATGTCCGCGGCTTGGCTGACAGGATACGCGAGGAATCCCGCAGGAACGTTCCCCTCAAAACCTTTCTGCCTCATTTCGTTCTTAATAGTAGGATTTCTTTCAAGTCTCGCGACCGTCACAAGGTTTAGGAAAAAGACCGTGAGCTCAGCTATCTCCGGAATCATTGATTGTATGAAAAATGTCGTCTTCGCAGGGTCTACTCCGACGGCCAAGTTATCTAATGCAACTTCAATAACATTGTTCCTGACCTTATCGGGATTTTCAGCATTGTCTGTAAGTGCCTGAACATCGGCAACCATAACGAATTGCTTGAACTCATCTTGCATTTTCACTCTGTTTTTGAGCGAACCTACATAGTGCCCCAAATGAAGCCTGCCCGTTGGGCGGTCTCCTGTAAGCGCTATTTGTTTTCCTGTGTGTTTTTCCATAACCTTACAATCATACCAGATACTCGTCTTTTTTTCTATGGTCACACGTTCGTCATTGCGAGCCGAGATGTCTTAATCGAGGCGTGGCAATCTAATCCTGGATTACTTCGCTACGCCCGCAACGACAGTTTAACATAAATAAAAAGCGGCCTTTTTATAGGCCGCGGAACTGCAACTAGAAACTATTTGTTAAGGAGTGGATGTTCGGCGGGAAGACGAAAAGCAATGTTCTTATAAGAATCCCAATCAGTATCGAGCGACATTGTCGAGCCCGATACTTCCATGGAAATACACCAGCGCTTCTTTACCTCTAACACCGGGCACTGCTCTTGATTTTCTTCGTGTTGGCAAATTGGCAAATACAGATGGACATCGTCCACCGAATCTTTATAACAGTCATTGAGGTGCAGAACATCGGAGAAATGGCAGAGCTCTCCGCCCAGTCGTTTAATGGCTTTCAAAATTGCGATATGGGGAATCGTGGC
>JAKLHJ010000036.1:0-7579 GCA_022710205.1 Patescibacteria group bacterium
CATAAGGAATCGCCCGCCAAAACTTTTTAACAAAAAGATTTAGTGGACACAAAGGTCAATCTGGGTGTTTAAAAGACTCCCAGCCGTTACCTCTTGAACAGTGAAAAGTTTAGGAGGGCAAGGAGGTTGCTGTATGTTCGGTATCTACAGTCATCTGAGTGATCGTTTGGTCATCGAGATCATCGGCCCCACCAAGAACAACCACGATCTCGTCCGGGCCATTCTCAAGCACCATCGCGATCTCATGACGCTCAACCGAGAGGTCGGCGACTATCTGGATCGCGAGGAAGAGATCTGCGAGACCGATTGGTTTTTCGCGGACGAGGAATTTCTCCAGAGGAGACAGGACAAGATGAACCTCGAGGTCGGCTGGCCGATCGTCGAGGAGGACGTCCCCAAGATGAACGAGAAGGCGCGTAAGCGCGGTCTCGGCAAGAAGGGCCGTCTTCTCGCGGAACGTCGCTATCGCGCGAATGGCCGGAAGGGAGACAATTCCGAAACTGACCATTTTTCCCACGGTCGTTTTCTCGATAAAATGGCACGCATCGTGTCGACGAACGACCTCGACGCCTCGTTCTCCGAGAAGAAGCAGGAAAAGCAGGAGGCTCTTCGCGGCACGAATCCCTGGCGGATCGAATATGTCCCGCCGATGGCCGAGGAGAGCCTTGTGCTCGACGATTCGGATAAGGCGCGGTTCTTTTTGAAAAACGGTCTTCAGTTCGCTGAGATCAATTCCCCCGATGACGACGTGGACGACCACGATGAATGGCGTCCGCAGTGCGAAGATGACGCTGTCCCGTTCATGTCACCCGGGGATTATCTGGACCAGAACAGCAAGTTTGCGTTTGAGTTCTAAAAACACGCCGCCTTACACGAAAGTGTTAAGGCGGCTTTTCTTTTTTTAGTGGTTCTGGATTCCCGCCTTCGCGGGAATGACCCCGGTAGCAGAGCGAAGCTCGCTACGGGGCAGGCAGAACGGACATGGGTTGCTTCGCTTTGCTCGCAATGACGGCTAAGGTATCAGCCGGAAATCTATCGTTCTTCGGCGGAGATTTGCCGCGATGAGCTCTATTTTTACTCTGTCGCCAATCTTGTATCTCTTGTGAGTTTTCTCTCCGACGAGCATTATTCCTTTTTTATCCAAGGTGAAATAATCTTCTTTGATATCTCGGAGAGCCACCATTCCTTCACAGAGTATTTCCTCGGCTTCTACATACATTCCCCAGTCCGTGACGCTTGTGATGATGCCGGTAAAAGTTTGGCCAATTTTGTCCATCACATATTCCACCTGTTTGAATTTGATTGACTCTCTTTCGGCGTTCATCGCCTTTTTCTCCATTTCAGAACAATGGTTGCAGATCTTTTCGTATTCTTTTATATCGTCTCTTATTTTTTCATTCTTCAAATGAGCATCGAGCAGTCGGTGCACCATAGTGTCGGGGTAGCGTCTTATCGGCGACGTGAAGTGGGTATATGAATCAAAGGCAAGTCCAAAGTGGCCGATATTTTCTGTAGAGTAAACGGCCTTGGCCATAGACCTGAGGATAATCCACATCACGAGAGACCTCTCGCTCTTTCCCTCAAGGGCATCGATAACCGCATTTATCTCTTGACCTGTTAAGCCTGTTCCTTTTCCGCGAGGCTTATATCCGAAGTTCACAAGCATTTCTTTGAGGTCTTCAATTTTGTCGCTATCAGGGAGGTCGTGGTTTCTATAAATAAATATTTTGCCGCCTTTATCTCCTTTGTTGAATATCTCCTCGGCTACATTTTTGTTCGCGAGCAACATAAACTCTTCAACAAGCTTGTGGGCGTCTTTTTGCTCTTTTCTGTATATCGAGAGAGGCCTTCCTTTCTCATCCAACTTAAATTTTATTTCCGCAGAATCAAGATAGATAGAGCCTTTTGCAAACCTTGCCGCTCTTAAACTTTTTGCGATCTTTTGGAGAGTGTGTATTTCTTTGTCATATTCATTTTTTTCTCCCTCTATCACTCTTTGGACATCTTCGTATGAAAATCGTTTATTTGAATGAATGACGGTTTTGCCGAACCACTTGTCTATTATTTTTCCTTTGTTGTCCATCGTGAATACGGCCGAGAAGGTGAGTCGGTCTTTGTTCGGGAGCAGAGAACAGAGGTTGTTTGAAAGTATTTCGGGGAGCATCGGTATAACCCTGTCTACAAGATAGACCGACGTAGCTCTTTTGCGTGCCTCTTTGTCGAGGGCTGTGCCCGGTCTTACATAATGAGACACATCGGCAATATGGATGCCAATCTCGAATTTGTCTCCGCCCAGGTGCTTTATAGAGAGCGCGTCGTCAAAGTCTTTTGCGTCCTCGGGGTCTATGGTAAAAGTGACGACATCTCTGAAGTCGCGTCTGCCGGCGAGATCCTTTTCTCTTATGCCGCTTTCATTCAGATCTTTTGCTTCGCTCGTCACGACATTTTCATGAGAAGTTCTGAAGCCATGCTCTTCGGAGATAGATTCCATCTCGGTGTCATTCTCTCCGGCACGCCCTATAATACGAACAATTTCTCCTTTAGGCTCGGTATTTTTGTCTCCCCAGTCTGTGATCCTGACAAGCGCGACATCATCTTCTCTGGCGTCTTTAGTGTTTCCCCCGACTATCATTATCCCGGAAGGTGCCTTCAGGTCTTTTGGTGTTATCCAAAGAGCGCCTTTTTCTTTATGTATAGTGCCGACGAACTCTTCTTTGGCGCGAGTTTCTATTTTTGTTACCTGGCCTTCAAAATACTTTTCGTTAGTGATCCTTACTCTTGCGGTATCGCCATGAAATGCGCCAAGGAGTTTGTCAGATGCGATAAAAATATCTTTTTTAAGCTCAGGGGACATTCCGAATCCCTCTCCCTTTTTTGTAAGGGAAATAGTGCACAAATACTCCCCAGTAGTAGAGCGGAGCTCGCTACGGGGCCCGACTTTTCTTTCTTTTTTATTGTTTTTTGATCTATTCTTGCTCATTGAAATTTTATTCATCATATCCTATCATATTTAGATATATTAGCATTAAAGTGATAAAACATGGAGAATAAAAATACTTATATTGCAGTGGCGGTCATTCTTGTGGCGCTATCGTATCTGGTATTTTGGGGAGGTTCGGCGGGGACCACGCCTACGCCCGCAGAAGAGCCGAAAATAGAGATTAACACTAATGAGGTAAAAATAGAAGACAAAAATATGTACGAAGCAACAATGAAGACAAATATGGGGGATATCGTTCTTGAGCTTTACAAGGATAAAGCCCCTGTTACCGTAGAGAATTTTGTTAAACTTTCTAACTCAGGATTTTATAACGGCACAAAGTTCCACAGAGTTATCAAAGATTTTATGATCCAGGGAGGCGACCCGAACAGCAAGCTGGCCGACTGGTCCACACATGGAATGGGAGGACCGGGGTATGCTTTTGAGGACGAGATAAATGACATAAAGCTTGTAGCCGGGGTGCTTGCAATGGCCAATGCCGGACCGAATACGAACGGAAGTCAGTTCTTCATTGTAACTGCTGAATCTACGCCATGGCTTGACGGCAAACATACGGCTTTTGGTAAGGTCATCGGAGGAATGGATATTGTAAAAAAGATTGAGGATGTCGCTACCGGCCAGAATGATCATCCTTTAGAGGATGTGGTCGTAGAGAGCATTTCTATAAAATAATCAGTCTAAGTGGACAAAAATAGAGCCCCGTGTTTATTTGCACGTGGCTCTTTTTCTTAATTCTATCGTGATGTAGCATTTATATAGATAAGTGTCCTTTGAAAAAAGAACGCAGTATAACCAAAATAAAGAAAGGAGTTGTTTGGTTCGGGGTCTCGCAATTTATTTGAGAATAATCAACAAGAAAAAGGAGGCAGAGAGATATGAAATTTTTGAAGAACTTGGCTCTTGTTTCTATCCTTCTCGTTGTCATTTTTCCGCTCACTTCTTCGGCCGAAACCGAAGTTCGTATTACCGGGTCGGGTCCCATTCTCGCAATTGATGAGCCTAACGTCAGGGTTAATATTGACCTCGGCCTTTTTGTCGAGGTCGCGGGAATTGCTCTCGAAAAACACATTGATCGCGATAAGTTTAATTCACAAAAGCTCGGAATCGGCGTCGCCCGTGGTTTCCTGAACAGCATCAAGATCTACAAACTCACCCTGAACGGTATCGCCGAAAACGCGCGCAAGCCGAGGACTGCCGAAAGGAGTCTTCGTATTACGAGTGGTGGCCGCTCGATCGACCTTGATCTCGGTATTCTTATCGAAGAGATCCGACTCTCGGCTGAATCGGGCAAACTCGGTAGGAATCCGGACAAGAACGCTATCGTGGTCGGAATGATTAAGGGCTTTTTAGGAAGCCTCGATAGATATTCCTATTTCGCCACGAACAAAGAAGAGGTGGAGCACCGAAAGATGCTTGACGGTAAGCCCGAGGAAAAGGGCGGACCGGAACCCCAGACTGTGGCTTGCGGAATTATGAATATTTCCGGCCACAAGGTCGGCATCATCAAGATCGTTATTTTTGATAAGGTTACTCAGAATCAGTATGAACGCGACATGAAGGAACTCCTCGCTCTGAACCCTGAATATCTTATTTATGATCTTCGCGATAACCCCGGCGGCTATCTGCAGACTGTCGGAGAGATGCTCGCGATGACCGTCGGTAAAGGGAAGGTTATTTTTTCCACCGAAGAAGAACCGGGCAAGCTGATCCATGTCAGAGGAACCAATGAGTCCGGTGAAGGACTCGTCCCTAGCGCCAAGACGCGGATCAAAAAGATCGTTTGTCTCATCAACCGCGGAACCGCCTCTTCGGGCGAGATCATGACCGCCGGCCTCAAGGATGTTCTCGGTGCGAGGCTCGTCGGCGAGCGCACTTACGGCAAAGGAACGGCTCTGGACCCCTGCAAGCTCAAATCCGGTCGCGGTGTCTGCTATATCGTGGCCGCGCGCTGGTACACGCCGAGTGGCAAGTGCGTTGACGGCACGGGGATTATCCCCGATGTCATGGTGCGTTTTGTCCCTCAAGGAACTTTTTGAAGGGAAAGATCCCCAAAAGGACGCTGCGTTTAAAGAATTGTTCAAGTAGCATTTTACCCCCCACCACTTTTGGTTGGGGGGATTTTCTTTTAGACCATTTATGTGATAGCGTTTTATATAGGGAGAGTAACTTGAAAATTTAATTTTAAGGAGGGATTGTTGTGCAGTTTTTCTATGGTACGGTTATCGCTCTTTTGACTGTCGCTTTTATCGTATTATTTAGCCTTACAGGCTGGTGCGGAGGTGATATCCCTGTGTTGCCCGTTAGCTCGATTCTCAAGATTACTGAAAATGGTAATAGTGTTAAGGTTGATCTCGGAATTTTGATGGAGGCAATGCAGATCGCCTCTAGTTATCACGTGGATCGGAAAAGTCTTGATAAGGATAAGATGGTCGGCGGAATGATTCGCGGATTTCTAATGTATATTAACGATGCTCAGAGGAAATCTCTACTCGTTGCCGCAAAGAATTGCCCGTATAAACCGACAGACTGCAAGGATCAACTCATATTTCGAGTGGTCGCGGATGACGGATTTGTCCTTCGCGTTGATGCCGGATATTTCTTGTGGACGCTTAAACTTGCTGTCCGCGAGGGCCTCTTAAAAAAGAAAAGGAACGGCCCGGGTCTGGCCGAGTGCCTCGCTATGGGCTTTGTGAGAAGCCTTGATCGCCATTCTGACTTTCTTGATCCCGAAGAGGCCAAAGACTATATCAAGAGTTTTGAGCTGGGAAATACCGTTTCTGTCCGGTCTCTCGGCGACAAGAGCAACAAGGTATATATCGTTTATATCGTTGAGTTCGCGAGGAATACCGCAAGGGAATTTAAGAAACTCACTAAGGAGCTTTCTCGAGAGAAGAACGCGCGCGTGATATTCGATCTGCGCGACAATCCGGGAGGGCTGGATATCCCCACAGAAGAGATTCTCGGGTATCTTGTCGGCGCCAACAAAGTGCTTCTTTCGGAGAAGGATTATTCCGGTGTTGAAGTCTTTAAGCGGACGCCTATCGATAGCGGGGCGGGGATTGCCAATAAGTGGAAAATCGTCTGTCTTGTGGACAACGGGACGGCTTCAAACGCTGAAGTTTTCTCCGCGTGCCTTCGCGACAATTTGGGCGCCAAACTTATCGGAACTACCACTTACGGTAAGGGTGTCGGCGGGACACTCTACGACCTCAGGTCCGGTAGGGGTTCTTGCAGGATTACTTATACCAGATGGTATACGCCTTGCGGTAAGTGCATCCAGGACGTCGGTCTTTTGCCGGATATCGAAGTTGGAGATGAATTGGGCCAAATGAATCGTGCGATTCAGGAGCTCCTTAAATAGAAGAATGAAGTTCGCCGTCCTCTCGTAGGGCGGCTTTTTTATTGCTGACAGAAGACGTCTGTGATAGTGTTAAACCAAAATAAAGTTCCTTGAAAGGGGACGGTTCTGATGAAGAGAGCGTTAACGATTTTGGGTTTTGGCATCTGTCCGGTCGCTTTCTTGGTCATTTTGGAATTACTTCTCAATTTAAAAAATCCTTCTTTCGAATTTGTCGTTCCGTGGATGACGATTATAAGCTGGGTCGTGCTTTTCTGTATCTCTTTTGATATTGCTCGCTCAACGAGTGTTAATTCTCTTGATATGGCAATCCCTCCCGCTGTTGTCGGAATGATTTTCGGAGTATTTTATTGGGGGATTCCATGTTTGGAGACACTCCCGTTTCTGTTCGGATGGTTCCTCGGGATTGTCATAGGTATGCCAATGAGAAAGAAAGAACCCTCACAGTAGCAATAGTTCGCCGCCCTCTCGCAGGGCGGTTTCATTTTACCAAATTGCCTTTTAAGAAGTCTTCCCATTTCATTTCTTTTTTTCCTTCAGGGATGACTTTTACGGGGACGAATTTTCCATCTTCCGTTTTTGCTTCAGTAATTTTTATTCGCATTTCTTTGTCGCGAATATTTAATATCGTGTATGTGCTTGGGTCAGGATTTAGGGCACGCACTTTTCTTTCTGCTTCGGCGTGTTTTTCCCTATCTGTCTCTATGCCTGTAATTATTCCCGGCTTGATATATCCGTCTTGCTTTTCAATTTTTTTACAATATGTCGCGCTAGAGTGGTCTTGGGCTTCGGCTTTTATCTCGCCCCGCACCCACTTTGGAATTATTTCGCAAAGTTTCTTGCCACCTATCTTTCCGAGTTTTTTCTCAAGCTCCGAATATGACGGCTTATCTTCTATACTCAATTTTTCCGAATCGAGCACAGGCCCGTGATCCATCTCTTCGTCCAGGAGCATTATTGAAACGCCAGTTTCTTTTGCTCCGCTTAAAATTGCCGATTGTATAGGGCTTGGGCCGCGAAGTAAGGGGAGGAGAGACGGATGCACGTTTAGTATTCCGCCCTTTGGCAATTCCAAGATTCTTTTCGGAATAATTTTTCCGTATGCGGCCAGGACAAAAAGGTCGTAGTCGCCGGAGATTTCAAAATCTTTTAAGCTTTTTGGCTGAAGAACAGGGATGCCTCTTTTTTCTGCCCAAACTTTCGCGGGCGGAGGAGTGAGG
>JAKLHJ010000036.1:7589-7821 GCA_022710205.1 Patescibacteria group bacterium
GTGTCTGCCTTTTGGCTTGTCCGGAGAAGTGATTACTTTATCCGGCAAAAGCCCGCAGGCCTCAAGCTCGTCCAAAATGAGGACCGCAAAATTAGGCGTTCCGAAGAATAAAAATTTCGGTTTATTTGAGTCGCTAGCCATTCTTTTTCTTTTGGTCCTTGTTTTCCGTTAGCTGATACAGATCCGTGGCTTTATCTACAAAAAGCACTCCGTCTAGGTGGTCTGTTTCGTG
>JAKLHJ010000037.1 GCA_022710205.1 Patescibacteria group bacterium
ACATACCCCGGAACTCCTTGTTGAAGTCGGAGTCCGTCCAGATCCCCTCGCTCGAGGTGAAGTGGTCCTTCGCGACGAAGGGCTTGATGAGTTTGGGGACATTGGTCGTCTTCGTCTCGATGAGGAAGACGGAGAGGGCGGCGAGCTCGGCCTGCAGGCCGGCGACCTGCTGTCGCAGGGTCGCGAGCTCGTCGACGAGGCTCTTCGCGGTCTGGAGGAACAGTTCGGGATTCATCATGATAATATCCGCCTTTCTGACTCTTTTGGAGTCATTCTTGTTCGCTCTAGTTTATTTCCTAATTTTCCTTAAACCTATATAAAAGAACGTAAAACTTACTTTTTAATTTTTTTATAATTATACACCCATTAGTCTTCTTTGTCAAGGTTTAAAATGGCCAATATACGGCCCAAAACAAAGCCACTTAGGAACCCGTCTACTAAGTAACTTGTAATTGTTTTATTTTAACTACATCCGACTCTCAACCCCGTAGTAGGTTAAGACTAAAACGCTTATATCCTTATTTCGAGCCATATTTGGGGTGTCTGATGGGATTTGGTCACGGATATTTTGCTCTGCAAAATTCCTCGACCCCGCCCCAGCTCCCTTTCTTGCAGAAAGGGGCCCGCTTCCGGCCTTCAAACCCCGTCATACACTCCAAAAATATAAGCGTCCCGACTTTTCAGTCGGGACTACTTATTTTTGGGTGTCTGATGGGATTTGAACCCATTCTGCGACTTTCACAGAGTCGAGTGCGAACCGTTACACTACAGACACCATAATTTTCTTCTCCTCTTCCTTATAATGATGTATCAAAAAATGACAATTTCGACACAACCAAACAAGGTTATTTAAACTACTATTCTTTCGATTTCGATCCAGGTGATGAGCCTCAAGAACCCTAGCATCTTTTGTCTTACACAACAAGCATATTTCAGGGACATTATTCCTCTTTAATACTCCTCGATAAGAAGATTCCCCTTCCTTCCAGTTGGCATGCTTATCTCCAACAAAGAAAGAGTTTCTCCAGCATGTCTGACACGACTTGCTACAGAAGAATTTTTTACTTTTAGACCTCTTTAATTCCCGGGCGGTTTTGTAAACCCCCTTACCACAGATATCGCAAAGAACCGTCTTGCCGCTCTTTCTTGATTCAAAACTACACTTATTCGAACAATATTTTCCATTTCCTCTGCTTAACCACGACGGTTTTGCATAGAAACTTTTATCGCATCTTTTGCATTTTACATTAGGCACTCTTGTATTATATACCCGAAAAGATGCGTGGTAAACAATATGGTCTGTGGAAAATCCACAGAACGTCTTGAATACCTTAATTATACTTAGGAGCCCCCTCTTTTACACCTGCCCTGTGGCTAAGTAGCCGCGCAAAAGCAAAAAAGAAACTCGATAGTCTATTTAAGTATATTAAAGCGTTTTCGTCAACGTTTTCAGGACTTTTTTCAAACAGGTCGACAGCTGACCGCTCCACTCTCCTTGCTACGCATCTTATCACGTCAGACAAAGCGCTCATTTCTGTAGCCCCCGGGACAATAAAGCTCGTTATAGGCGGGATCTCTTTTTCGATCTCTTTTATCTTGCCCTCAAGAACATTTATTCTATCTATACTAAGTTTCTTGTTTGCGCCGCCGACAAAAGCCTGAATAACAAATAAATCGTTTTGGATATTATTAAGAAATTCCAAATATGAAACGTCGGCAATGTTTGAGTCGTTAAACTTCGCCTTAAGCAAACCGACAAAAGAGTTTAATTCATCTAAATTGCCGAGCGCCCAAAAAACTTCGTCGCTTTTTAGAAGACGAGTGTCACAATCGAATAATTTTGTTTTTCCATCATCCCCTTTTCGTGTGTAGAGCATAGAGAGATTATAGCAGAAGAGGGAGAAGAGGACTCGGTCACAGCTCTCGCTTCGCTCGGCCGCGACCCCGCCTCAGCTCCCATTCTTGCAGAATGGGTCCCGCCTGCCTGCGCAGGCAGGCTTCCGGCCTTCGAGTCCTCTCCGGCGCTACAAAATATCAAAACACACAAATGCTTCGCATTTGTGTGTTTATTTTGTGCGCCGGAGAGGACTCGAATCTTACAGATTCAGTACAGCTTTCCCATTTATTCGGAGCAGAGCTCCTCATAAATATGGGAGAAGCTTTTCAAGTCCTCACGCAAAGCGCGCAGGCGCTTTGCTTCCGGCGTAAAGTAAAATCCCCAAAAACGGGGATTTTATGTGCGCCGGAGAGGACTCGAACCTCCACGCCATTGCTGGCTTATCCACCTCAAGGATAAATGTCTACCAATTTCAACACCGGCGCGTTAAACTTTCTCCCCTACTATACACAACATCTTGTTTATTTTCAACCTCTTCCTCTTCAAAAATAAATACCTTCCGGGACCGAACATCTTCTTCAACAAGACAACCGACTCCGCCTTAGCATACTTAAGTTGCAGAGTTGAACCTTTCCCATCTCTTGTAACGTGGCCGCTAATGGCTAATTTTTCATAGATTTTATTTCTTAGCCAAAAAATATGATCTTCGCTAGCAGATGCAAATTCGGTGTAGAACATAAAACTAGACCTCCATCTTTTATCCCAGTATGAATATGTGCTTCCATCTCCGTCGAAAACACCCCTCAAAAAATCAAAAAAAAATTTATCCGGTATATTTAATTTTCCTATACTTTTCGATTTATTAGGTGTAAGCCCAAGCGACAATAAGAAATTATAAAAAAATACACTACCAAACTGAACTCTATAAGAAAGGCTCTTATATTGACCGGAATAATTTTTGCCAATCTTTATATTTTTAAGGTGGAGGGCTTTAATAAAATTGAGAACCTGGTCTTTATCTTTTGAAACAAAAGAAATATGCCTACCATTTTTCGACAGGCTCCCGTCACTAGAAATAAGCCCGATTGCGTATGCAAAATTTCTAGACCATCTAATTTTTATTTTCTCTTTTGGTAAAGGTCCTCTTTCCCCCATCGTCTTATCATACATCTGAGGGATATTTTTCTCAAGGGGATAGCCTCTACCAATTAAAATAGGAAAAAAGACGGCTCGGGCCGTCTTTTTTAAAATTACTCTGATTTTTTCTCGTCTGACTTTTCGTTTATGGAAGCTTCTTCCTTTACAACCTCGCTTCTCATTTTCTTTCTAATCTCTTTTGAAGCTTTTTCGTGAATGTAGTAGAGCTTTGATCTTCTGACTGTTCCCCTCTTCTTTATCTGTATCTTCTCGATGCTTGGAGAAAACAATGGGAAAATTCTTTCTACTCCGACTCCGCTGGCGACTTTTCTTACTGTAATTGTAGCCCCGGCTTCAGAACCGTGTTTTCTGGCGATAATTAAGCCCTCAAAATCCTGAGTTCTTACCTTGTCGCCTTCCTTGATTCTAACAGAAACCCTGATAGTATCGCCCGGTTTCCCGTCGAACTTCTTTCTTTCTTCAAGATTAACAGGTGAAATCTTAATGTTTCCCAATTTCATAGTAGTAAGAATCTATCACAACCCTCTTATTTTATCAAGTGCCGCCTCAAAGTCCTTAGGCATAGGCGAAATAAAGGTCCTTTTTTCTCCTCCTGGCAAAGTAAATTCAAGGGAATACGCATGAAGCGCCAGCCTCCCCATCCACTCAGGGCACCTTAGACTTTTACCATATATACCATCGCAAACTATTGGTCTACTTATCGACTTCAGATGAACTCTTATCTGATGTGTCCTGCCGGTCTTCGGCCTCAGCTCCAAAAGAGTGTAATCATCAAACCTCTTTAGCACCTTATAATATGTAAGAGCCTCCCTCATCTCTCCTCTCGCGTATCTGCCGGTATTTTTGGCTCTGAAATCGGAACCGGATCTTCCGATAGGCTTGTCTATTATCCCGTTATCATCTTTGAATTTCCCGTGAGCTATGGCGCGATATGATTTATTTATTTTTCTGTCCTGGAACTGCCCCTTGAGCAGATTAAAAGCTCTTTCGTTCTTTGCGACGACCATTACACCGCTCGTGTCCTTATCTAAACGATGGACAATGCCGGGTCTTAATATTTTTCTGCCATCTTCTAAAATGAGCGGCTCCCCCACCTCTTTTATTTCAGGATAATTCTCAAGAACCCACTCGGCAATTGTATATTCCTCTTTTCTGCCGTCCTGGTGCACCGAAATACCGGCCGGTTTATCTATAACCAAGACATCTTCATTTTCAAATATAATCGGTATTTTTTTGCCTTTTTTCATTACCGGAATACTCTAGTTTTGTTTGGCCACTATGTCAATCCCGGGCAAAGAGCCGCTCGCAAGAAATTCGAGCATCGCCCCTCCGCCGGTCGAGACAAAAGTGAAATTGTCTTGTGTGCCCAGTTCTTTTATAGCCGCTACGGTATCTCCTCCCCCCAAAATAGACCTTGCATCGGATATGGCTATTGTTTTGGCGATGCTTCTGGTCCCTTCACCAAAACCGCTCTCCGCCATGCCGAGGGGTCCATTCCATAAAACAAATTTGGCGGAAAGAACGGCCTTGTCCACCTCATCAATAAAGCTCGGACCGATATCAGATATCACGTCTCCCGTTTCAATCTCATCGGCCTTCTTAATGCATCTGCAATACTCGCCTTTCACAACAAAATCTTTTGGGATGACTACTTTTTCATTATTTAATACATCTTTTGGAATAAACATTGACCCTTCCGCTTTTGACTTTCCTATTTCAAAACCCTTCTCCCTTAAAAAAGTATTGGCAAGCGCGCCCCCGACAAAAACCTTGTCGGCAATTCCTAAAAATTTTCTAATTAGAGGCAACTTGGTCTCAAATTTTGCTCCGCCTAATATGAACACAAAAGGATGTTCCGGTGAGAAAGCGGTAGAGAGATTTTTGACCTCATCCAGAAATAGAAATCCGAAATAAGTAGGAAGCAACTTGGGAACACCGACGATGGAGGCATGCGCCCTGTGTGATACTGAAAAGGCCTCATTAACAAAAACATCAGCCAACGACGCCAGCTTTTTCGCAAAAATCGGGCTATTTTTCTTCTCCCCCGGGTCCATTCTCAAATTTTCCAACAAAACAGCATCTCCATTTTTCATAAACGACAGGGATTTGTCCGAAAAAAGAGCCGCGTGCATGTCTATGAACGGAATATCAAAATATTTGGAAAATATGGATAGAGAGTTATCATCAAGCGACTCTCTGTGGCTTATTATAATAACCTTCGCACCCTCCTTCCTCAAAAACTCTATCGTTTTGAGAGATCTTTTTATTCTATAGTCGTCCTCAACCATACCGTTCTCTATCGGAACGTTAAGATCGATCCTAAGCAAGACCCTCTTCCCCTTTAACCGGGTAATTTTATCTACGCTTTTTAGGGTCATTTAGATTAAGAAAATAGCAAATTAATAATATCTGAAAACTTTTTTGCGTCCAAGCTCGCCCTACCCGCCAAAAGCCCGTCAACTCCGCCGTTCGAAACTATTTCAGGCGCATTTTTCACATCTACAGAACCGCCATAAATAATTTGAACGCTTAACCCTATTTCCCGGGAAGAAAGATCTACTAAAATTTTTTTAATAAAGATAGAAATTTCTTTTATATCTTTAGGATCACAATTTTTTGAAGCGTCACTACCGATGGCCCAAACCGGCTCATATGCGACAATAATATTTTTGAAATTATTTTTACTTACGCCCCGAAGCCCTTCCTTTACTTGTTCCTCTATGCGCTTCAAATACAAACCAGTTTCATCTCTTTCTTCTTCGCCGACGCACAAAATCACCTTAATTCCTTTTTTGAGAAGCGCCCTTATTTTCTTGTTTACAATATCGTTAGACTCCCCCCTTGCCCTTCTCTCCGAATGTCCGATTATCGCATATTTTACGTCCATCGATTTAAGCATAGAGGGTGCAATCTCACCGGTAAATGAGCCCCCCTCCTCGTAAAAACAATCCTGCGCACCCAATTTTATAGAAGATTTTTTGGAAAGTGCACCCCTTACGGCACCTATATATATGAATGGCGGGCACAAAACAACATTTCCGTTAGAAGATATTTTTTTATCAATATTTGAAACCAAAGAAACCGCCTCTTTTACCGAGGACGGATTCATTTTCCAATTTCCGATAATAATTTTTTTCATTATGTGTTAATTTTATCATTTATCAAAGTAAACAGAAAATTTAAAACAAAAGAAAAGACCCTCCGGCAAGTTGCCAAAGGGTCAGAGCGTCACAGTGTCAAAGAGTCAAAACTCAAGTGACACTGTTTCAGAGGGTCATCAGGAATTGCGAGAGAAGACCCGGCGGCCACCGCTCCACCTGACCGGGCTCGAGACGGAGTAGACGCTCACGCTCCACTCGCCGTCGTCCCGGCTCACGCTAACCGCGCGGAGCTGACCTTCGTTGTTGCGAAGGTAGAAAATGTTCGCGTAGTCCGTCGTGAGGAGACCGCGCCTGCCGCTCTTCTGCATCACGATGAGTTGGTGGAGGGTGTAGAGGTCGATCTCGGCCTTCAGACCATCGGGGTCGCCGAGCTCCTTGAGGATCTCGCCGTCGTTCGCCGGCATCGAGAGGGTGCGGACCGTGAGTTCGTAGCCCTTCCGCGGCGCGACCGACATACCCCGGAACTCCTTGTCGAAGTCGGAGCCGGTCCAGATCCCCTCGACCGAGTTGAAGTGGTCCTTCGTGACGAAGGGCTCGATGAGTTCGGGGACGGTGGGCACACTCAGCGCAGGGAGGAAGACGGAGGGGGCCTGGGGGGCGGGAGCAGGCGCGCCCTGACCCGAGAGGATCTTGCGGACCTCTTCCATGCCGCCCAACTTATTCACGAGTGCCTCGATCTGGCCCAGGGTCAAATTGCCGTACTTCATGGCATCTCCTTCTCTTCGACTGCTTGTCGAAGGACTTCCCTCTGCCCGAGGTTTTAGGGGTTGCTCGCGCAACATTTTTGTTTAAGTCCCGACCTCCTTTCTTTCTTGAACTTTATTTAAAAGAACGTAAAACTTACTTTTTAATTCTTTTATGATTATACACCCATTAGGCTTATTTGTCAAGGTTTCAGACGGCCATTATACGGCCCAAAACAAAGCCACTTAGGAACCCGTCTACTAAGTGGCTTGTAATTTCTTTATTTAACCTCTTTCCAGGAAACTATCTGATATTGATCATTGGTCAACGGTAAATTTGGAGGAGGAGAGAAAAGCAAGTTTGCGTCATATATTATATTTCTTGTCTGATAGCCTGTTCCGTCAGTATATGCGAACCCGTATCTTTTATTTGTGCCTATCATTCCATAAAGGGTAATAGTATCCCTTGTGTGATAAGGGGCACATCGCTCTTTATTGTCTGACGGCGGACGATAATAATATCTGCCGATTCTGTCATTTTTTGCTATTAAAGCGGCGTCTATTCTGAGCGTATTTGCGCTAATCATCCCCACATTTATATTTCCTTGGGCAACAAGGCCTATACTATCGGTGCCGTCATAATTTGTATAAAGCAAATTATCATTCACGGTTATGTGCGTCTCCCGACCGTGATTTTCCGGGAAGCGGCCGCTGGCAATCGTCAATCTCGCACCGTTTATTTGCCCGTTAACCCAAACATCATCCTCTGCGAAAATTAAACCATTCGCCGGGAAAGGATAATTATCCAAAAATGTTTCCGTTTTTATGCTCCATGTGCCCCAATCAAACTGCCCTT
>JAKLHJ010000038.1 GCA_022710205.1 Patescibacteria group bacterium
AAAGACTCTTCTCCCATTTATATCCGCTTTTGCGCTATTGGCTTCGTCTGCCTTAGTATCATTTTTCTATACCTCGGGTCATTTTGATGTTTTCTGGATCCTCGGTCATATTATTGAGATTGTAGGATATGTTGCTCTGGCGATTTGGGTCTGGCAGTATCTTAAGCTCAGAGTAAGAGAAATGTTGCTTTTAATATTTTTCTCCGCTTCGCTCCTTGTTTCTATTGTTGTTACTCTGGCTTTTTCTATGATACTTATCAGGCAAATAGAGCTGGCCATGATGAACAACCTTTCCGCAAATATAAAATTGGCCGACTATTTAATCATCCATTTGAAAGAAGAGTCGTTGTCTAAGGCCAGAATTTTTTCATCCACGGTAGAACTTAGAAATGCTTTAAGCAAAAATGATTTTGGGAAGATTGAAAGGCTGGCAAATAATTTTGCCGAGCAAGAAAATATTAGCCTCTTAACAATCGCCGACAAGACGGGCAACGTTATACTTAGGGCAAATCAGACAACAGAGAAGGGGGATAATATGATTGTGGGTAAATCGGGACAGCTGGCCGCAGAGGGATATTCGGTTGCTACTGTCGATTCTTTCGCCGGAGAGAAATTCGCCGTTAAGGCAATTTCTCCGGTTATTTCTCCGAACGGCGCCGTAATGGGATATGTAATCGCCGGTTTTATATTAGATAATCCATTTGTAGACAGTCTAAAAAAGATAACAGGGTTGGATGTTTCTATTTATGACAAAGACAAAGTCGCCGCTTCTACAATAACGGGTCTAGACGATAGGACCAGAATATCCGGAACAAATTTGAGTAATAGTTTTATTGAAACTACAGTCTTGAAAGGAGGAAAAGCGGTAACGCTGAATAATGATATTGTTTCCAAGCCGTTTGTGTCTAGCTATATTCCTATAAACGATTTAGACGGGGGAGTTGTCGGTATGGTGTCTTTTGCCAAATCCCAGAGAGAAATATTTGAAATCGCCAATACGACGAACATCCTTACGCTGATTTCGGTTATTATAATAATGGCTATTTTAGCCGCTCCTATATTTAAGTTTTCAAGGAGGTTGTTGGAATAACAAAAAATGGAAAACGAACAAGAATTAAATAAGGGTAAGGTTTTGTTGGTGGATGACGACCCCCTTATCATAAGAATGTATGAATATCGCTTGAGACACGACGGATATAAAGTTTTTCTGGCTTTTGACGGAGAAAAAGCTATAATTGAGGCTAAAAAAGAGGCGCCAAACATAATTCTTTTGGATCTTATGATGCCAAAAATGAATGGCGTTGAAGCTTTGAAGTTTTTGAAAAAGGAGCATGATACCAAAAATATTCCGGTTATCATTTTGACAAATCTTGGCGATGATCCTTCCTATATAAATCTTACAAAAGAACTGGGTGCTACTGAGTATCTTGTTAAGGCGGAGACGAGCCTAAAACAGTTGACCAAAAAGGTTGATGAAATTATTTATAAACATAAAAAATAGTATGAATATCTTTTCTCGCGATGCTTCTTTTAAAAAGATAAAAGAATATCAAAAAGAAAATAATTCTTCGGCGTGGAAAAAGATCGGCGACAAGAAAACATTAGATCTTTTTCGAGCCGCATCGGTAAGGGTCCCCGCGTATAAGGACTTTTTAAAGAAAAACAAGATAGATCCCGGCAAGATAAGGTCTTTTAAGGATTTTCAGCTTGTCCCACCGATGACAAAAGCCGACTATCTCAGAAAATACCCATTAGAAAAACTTTGTTTTGACGGAACACTAAAAAACAAATCAACCGTTTTTACTTCCACCTCCGGCTCTACCGGCGCACCTTTTTATTTCCCGAGAGACCTGGTCGTAGATACTCAATCCTCTATTTTTCACGAGACTTTTTGGAGAAATACTTTTGCGGGAGGGAAGGAAAAAAGCACACTTGTTATAGATTCTTTCGGTATGGGAGTTTGGATCGGGGGGATAATAACATATCAGGCGTTTAGGCAGATTGCGCTTTCGGGGGCGCCGATATCCATAATAACTCCGGGTATAAATAAAAAAGAGATTTTTGAAGCTTTTAAGAATATCGCCGGTAAGTTTGAACAAGTTATTCTTTGCGGATACCCTCCTTTTATTAAGGACTTGATAGACGAGGGGCACCTGCACGGAATAGATTGGAAAAAATATAATATTAAATTTTTATTTGCCGCCGAGGCATTTAGCGAAAAATTCAGAGATTATTTGATGAAAAAAGTAGGGATGAAAGATCCTCTTCTTAATATTTCGAACATTTACGGAAGCGCGGATATCGGGACGATGGCGGCCGAGAGCCCTCTCAGCATACTTATAAGGAGGATTGCCTCTAATAAAAATAAGGTTTTTGAGTCTATTTTCCCGGGAGTAAACAAGACGCCGACCCTCGCGCAATTCAACCCCCTCTTTGTTAATTTTGAAGCGCCGGAAGGAGTTATCCTTTTGTCGGGTTATAATATTCTGCCGTTAATCAGATATTCGATAGGCGACCATGGTGGAGTTTCCACTTTTGACGATATGAGTCAAACTCTGAAACACTCAGGTATAAATCTTAAGCAAGAAATATCCGCCGCAAAGATAGGCCGCGCTGTTTCAGAAATGCCATTTGTGTATGTATATGAAAGAATCGACCTTAGCACAAAACTTTTTGGTGCCATTATACATCCGGAGCATATCAAGGAGTCGCTATATCATGAATCTTTGGAGAATTATTTAACAGGTAAGTTTACTCTTTCCACGGTAAATGATAAGCACAATAATCAGTGGCTCGAAATACACTTGGAAATGAAGCCAAACGTTAGCCACTCGGAAGAGCTGGGGAATAGGGTTAAAGATATAATAATCGGGAGTTTGCTTGAAAAGAACGCCGAATATAAAAACAATTACAAGATGATGCCGCACAAGGTAACCCCCAAGTTATTTTTCTGGGAGTATGAGGACCCTAAATATTTCAGTAGAAGCGGTAAACAAAAATGGGTTCAAAAATAGATTGATGTCACAGATAAGGGGTCCGATTTTTTGAAGTCGGACCTTTTTTGTTATAATGGAAGCATTGATATTAATTTAGATATTTTATGTCATTAGATAAAATTTTATCCGGGAAAAGCAGGGAGGGGGTGGTTTCGGAACCGATTATTTTTGATTTAAAAAAAGAGAAGGACAGTAAGGAGCTGTCGAAACTTTTAAAAAATAAAAAAATAGACAGGGTTTCAGACGATTATGTTGAGCAGTTGAGGGAATTCTTTGCCGTCTCGAATCCTTCTTTGGTATACCACCCTGATTTTCAAAAGCACTTTGACGAATTTTTGGATGGTATTAAAAAAAAGACGTCATTGTCTAAACATGGCAAGTGGGCATATTTTCCATGGGCTTCATGTTTAACGCACATCTTGGATGACAAGTCATACCAATTGGTGAGAACCGCCAGGAATAGAAATTTGATAAACGCCGACGAGCAAGATAGGTTTTATAATGCCACTATCGGAATTGCCGGATTGAGTGTCGGGAATAGCGTTGCTCTGGGTATTGTGATGCAGGGTGGAGCAAAGCACATAAAGATTGCAGATCACGATTCCTTGGCTTTATCAAATATGAACAGAATCCGTGCGGGAGCGCAGGATCTGGGGAGTTTGAAGGTGGGGATGGCGGCAAGACAAATATATGAGATGAATCCTTATGCAAAGGTAGAGATTTTCCCGGACGGTATTACAAAAAAGAATATAGACAAATTTTTTAACGGTCTAGATATTGTGGTAGACGAAATAGATAATATTGCGGTTAAATATTTGATAAGGGAACAGGCCAAGAAGAGGAAAATCGCGGTAGTTATGGCCGCGGATAACGGAGATAACGCCGTCGTGGATGTAGAGAGATATGACGAGAAACCTCAGCCTAAATTTTTCCACGGAAGAATAGGGGACGTAAATTATGAAATGCTTACCAAATTGGACAAATTCGGTATAGGCAAGACAATTACAAAACACGTCGGTCCGGAAAATGTTACAGAAAGAATGAGGCAATCGCTCTTGGAAATGGGTAAGACCATTGTTTCTTGGCCGCAGTTGGGCGGTGCCGCCATGATAAACGGAGCGGCTGTCGCTTATTGTGTTAGAAAAATATTAAATGGTCAGACTATTATAAGTAATAGGTCGCTCATCTCTATGGATGAGATGCTTATCCCGGGATACAATTCACCTTCAGAAATTGCAAAAAGAGAAGAGATGATAAGAGAGTTTAAAAAAATATTCGGTCTATAATATTTCCGTATGAATATATCTGAGGCATATTTAGTTTCGACACCTTTCCCGATAATCATCAGCACTCTGTCTGTGGTGTTTAATTTATTGCTGGGACTTGTAGTTTTTCTCAACAACAGAAAGAGCGCCACGAATGTTATTTTTGCCTTCCTGAATATTTTTTTGGCGTTTTTCCTTGCATCAAATCTTTTGAGCACGCAGCCCTCTGATTATTCAGAAAAATTGATGTGGGTTAGGTTGGTAATGTTTACCGCTATATTTCTCAATGCTTTTGTATATTTGTTTATCCGGGCGTTTCCTCATGATGAACTAAAAATATCTAAGAAGGGCGGAATATTCGTGGCGATTGTTACAATAATTACCGCCCTCATGACCCTTACTCCGTTTTTGATTACGGGGATAAGCGTCCCGAAAACGAATGTTCCCGTTCCGATCTTCGGTTCGCCCTTATCTGTTTTTGGGAAAACAATTAACGTCGGCATCGCCTGGTTCTCCGTTTTTACTTTTTGTTTTACTTTGGCGTCAGTGTGGGCTCTCGCCAGAAAAATAATTTCAGAAAAGGACCCGATTTCCAGGATTCAGATTAAATATCTTTTGGCCGGAGTAGGGATTATGTTTTCGGCATTTTTCCTTTTCAACCTTGTATTTGTCGCCGTATTTTCAAATACCTTCTTTATTAATCTGACCCCGCTCGCAGTGTCCGTGTTTATAATGCTCACCTCTTATGCGATTTTGAAACACCACTTATTCTCGGTAAAGATTATCGCAACTGAATTGTTGGTGTTTTCGCTCTGGACGTTCATCCTAATAAGAACAATCTTGTCTATGACGGTAGAGGACCAGATGATGAATGCGGGGTTATTGTTCTTGATGGTCGTCACAGGTATTTTCCTCATAAGGAGCGTTATAAAGGAAGTTGATCAGCGGGAGAAACTGGCCGAGAGTGCGGTTGCTCTTAAAGAGTCACATGAAAGAGAAATGGAGAAGGCCAGGACCGAAGCCAAGCTACGAGATGAATTTGTGTTCGTGGCCGCGCACGAACTGAGAACGCCAATAACCGCCATAAGAGGTTTCCTTGAATTGGTAGGGGATGTTGAGGTGAATTTTCCAAAAGATGTTCAGGACGATCTCGGCGCCATTAGGATGGCCAGCGACCACTTGAATGAATTGGTAAATAATTTGCTGGAAATAGCGCGCTCTGACGCCGGTGCCATGAAGATAGAAACTAGTCCGATGCTTATTGCTCCGGTTATATCAGAAATATTAAAGGAGCTCGGGTCGTTGGCGCTAGAGAAAGAGATTAAGATAATTTTTAACGATAGCGATAATTGCAACAAGATATTGGCGGATGACAAAAAGACCAAAGAAGTTTTTGTCAATTTGATAGGAAATGCGATTAAGTATAATAAAAATAACGGAACAGTTAATATAGATATTGACTGCATAGACGAAAAGAATGTCGTAATCAAGGTAAAGGATACCGGGTTTGGGATTCCGAAGGATCAGCAGGGGAAGATATTTGGAAAATTCTTTAGAGCATCAAATAAAGATACGCAGGGTATTTTGGGTACCGGTTTGGGACTATTTATCACTAAAATGTTGGTCGAGAAGATGGGCGGCACGATAATGTTCAGTTCGGAAGAGGGGGTCGGCACCACATTTGCAGTTTCTTTCCCGAGGGCTTAAAATGACATTTAATAGTTTATAAATTAATAAAACAACGCATATGAAATCAGTGGTAATATACAGCACGAATTCTTGCATGTATTGCAGAATGGCAAAAGATTTTTTTAGAGAAAATAAGGTTGAATATACAGAAAAGGATGTATATTTGGATGAGAAGGCCAGAAATGAAATGGTGAAGATGACCGGTCAGTCCGGCGTGCCAGTTATAAAGATCGGGGATGAAGTGATAATCGGTTTTGATAAAGCTACCATAAAGGAGCTTTTGGGACTCTAGATGGACAATATTTACGATACAATTATCGTCGGGTTTGGCCCCGCGGGGTTTGCCGCCGCTTTGTATGCGGGCAGATTTGCCATGAATACATTGGTTGTCGGAAAAGAGTTTGGGGGATACGCCGCCAAGGCCGGCACGATACACAATTACCCGGGCGTTAAAAATGCCGATGGGTATGAGTTGTCAAAAACAATGAAGGAGCAGGCGGAGGAATTTGGGGCGAAATTTTATGATGGAGAAGTTCTAAGTATAGAAAAGAAGGACGAGCTGTTTTTGGTAAGCACAAAAGATAAAAAAAGTTTTACGGCGAAAACAATTATTTTAGCCACGGGCTCAGAGAGAAGAAAGATGGGTTTGCCGAGAGAGTCGGAATTAGAGAATAGGGGAATACATTATTGTGTAACTTGTGACGGGCCGATATATGTAGGGAAGGACATTGCAGTCGTCGGCGGAGGAAATGCGGGCGTAAGCGCGGCGCTTCTCGCTTCGGAATATGCCAAGAAGGTTTATCTGATTGTGAAGGGCGACAGTCTAACCGCTGAGCCGATAAGTACCGAGAAAATAAAAATAATGCGAGACAAGATAGAGATATTATACAAAACAGAGATAAAAGAATTTTTGGGTGCGGATAGTCTTTCCGGAGTTGTTTTGAACAAAGATTTTAACGGGTCCAATAAACTAAAAATAGACGGGCTTTTTGTTGAGATAGGGTCTTTGCCTGTAAACAAATTAGCAAAAGATATAGGTGTTTTTCTTGACGACCATGGTTATGCTCGGACCGACTTTTCGATGAAAACAAATATCGCGGGAGCTTATGTGGCGGGGGATCTGTGCAACGCCTTCGGGAGTTTTAAGCAAAACATAACAGCTGCCGCTTCCGGTGCCGTCGCCGCGAATTCGGCATATTATTATTTGCGTTCTCTTAATAAATAAAGAATCCTTAAAACACCCCATAACCACGGGGTGTTTTTTACCCCGTAGGAAGTTTCTGGACATAAGTCATATCTCAATATAGAAAGCCGAAGGCCTGCCTGCCCTGCGTGCGCAGGCACGGCAGGCAGGCGGAATCCGAGAACTGTTGGTAAATAATCCACTTTGGTAATACGAACTTTCCTTCTGGGGTTTTTAACCTTACGTCCCTCAGTAAGCTCCGTTTTACTATCGGGGCGAGAAACTTATCCTAATCTATTCAAAACACATTAGTCTTATTGTGGTGGGGGCCTGCCCCGTAGGAAGTTTCTAGATACAAGTCATATACCAGCATAGAAAGCCGAAGGCGGAATCCGAGAAATGTTGTTAAATAATCAACTTTGGTAATACGAACTTTCCTTCTGGGGTTTTTAACCTTATGCCCTGTAGTAAGCTCCGCTTTACTA
>JAKLHJ010000039.1 GCA_022710205.1 Patescibacteria group bacterium
TGTCCGAGTGATAAGCAAAAAGCGCCTCTCTTTCTCCCATTCTAGAAACAGGGGGAAGCTGGAAGAAGTCTCCGCAGAAAATTACCTGCAACCCTCCAAACGGCAGATTGTTTCTTTTAAATGACCTCAATATCTGCTCCACGAGATCTAGGCGAAAATGGTGCAACATGGAAATCTCATCAATAATAAGAACTTTTACCTTATCAAATCTTTTCCAGAGGTACGGCTTTTCTTCGAGATTCTCTATGTCATATAGCGACAGCGAATCTTTTATACCCAAACCCGACCACGCGTGAATAGTCTGCCCTCCAATGTGTGAGGCCGCGATACCCGTGGCGGCAGTGATGCCAATCTCCACGTCGTGGTCTTTTAGATATTTTATATATTCGTTCAGAAGGTGCGTCTTTCCGCTCCCGGCCGCGCCGGTTATAAAAGCATTATGTCCCATCTTAAGAATGTCGAGCGCCTCCTTTTGTGTCATAGCAAAGAATCGTTCTGATAAATAAGCACTATTATTACATTGGACGAAAAGTCGCTTGGCTACTGCGTCGTCCAAAACACTACTACGGCTCTTCTTACGATTTCTCGGCGTATCGTGATACGCCTTCGAAAACGTATTCGAGCCTCGCTACGTTTTTTGTACGACTCGTTACGCCATTATTTATCAGGACGATTCTTTTACTATATCAGAAAATATTTAATAAAAAACCTAGCGGTAACGGTGGAATATGTTGAGATTACTAGCGCCTATTTGTGCCCTTGACTTGACAATAAAAAAATGTTCGTGTTGTAGTCCATTTGCCATTTGACAAGAAAAAAAATGATGTGGTAATGTGCCCGTGGATTCAAAAGAACATTGAAAATACAAGAAAGGTTGGGGCTTGGGGGTAACAAACGAGAACAACCGTGGACGGCCTTAAATGGCCAGAAAGAGGGACAAATATGAACATGCGCTCTCGTATGCCTTCAATACAATCTCATCGTGGACCCAATCAGCGCATCTTCCTTTTCCCGAATCTTAATATTACGCCCAGCGACGCAAGAGATCTCCTCGACTATTGGGGTGAGGGATTTGGCCACAGCAAAGTATTGCGGCCATTCGATCTCGATGACGGAGACGACTATCTCTTTGGTTTGAAGGACGCCGCAATCTTTTGTATATTTGTCCCCATAGGCGCAAGATTTAATGAAATTATGAGCGCAGCGAATGGATTTGTCGCGAATAACAATTACCGTCTTGCAACGAGAAGAGAGTTGTTGGAGTTCGGAAAGAATCTTTGTTTTTGGGAGGTTGACTCGCTTTGGGGCGGTCTTAGAAATGGCTCCGCACTCGCTATTTTGTACAATCCTTCGTACGATTATCTTTATAAGAGTTGCTCTGTTTTTTCAGAGGGCTATTGGGCAAGAGCGGGAGGCCTTTATTATTTCCTCGCGATCGACAAGGTGTCCGAAGACAGAGAAAGAAAATTAAGAATCGACGGTCTGTCTAAAGATCTCTGTGTCGTTGCAGCCTTCAGTGCCGGTGGTTGTGGTACAACGCGAAGACAAGAGGGCAGGATCACTCATGAGGCCTACAGATTGATGGACTCTGACAGCTATCGCTGTCGTGATGAAAGAACGGATACCAAAAAGAAGGTTGAGGTAGTCATCGCGACGGCACAGGAGTGGACTGGCTTTAGGGATTCTAAGGTCAAAGATGTCCACGCTGCCGGGCGCAAGAGAGGTTATGACTTGTGTCAACCCGCCGATGCCATTCGTATTCATGCGAATTATAAGGGCATCAAGAATGTGGTCCTTGCGATGTGGCCCCTCAAAGTGACGGGACCATTCGGTTTTGTTTTTCGTATTCTTGCCGGGAATGGTAAACCATGGTTAGATGTCGAAGAGTGTTGGGCCAATTTGGATTATCCGGCCGGAGACGACGACCTTTACGCGTTCCGCCGGCTGAAAACTTAATGACCAAATAAATCATCGGGTCTAAAATATTTTGGCGCTCTTAACTAGAGCGCCTTTTCTTTTGTCTTTTTCTCACTACAACCTCACCCCGATTGTGCCAGCATTGTAGTAATAGGAAGCCTGACTTATTTAGCCTTATTTACTAGTCTGTGCAGAGTCCCCTTGTTGCCCACCTCAAAAATGTCTACGCAGTTTAGTATTTCTCTATTTTTTAGATCCCGTATAAATTGCTCTGGTAATTTACATCTTCCGACCCACACACTTTTTTGGATCATTTCAAAATCAAAATATTTTAGAGCCCCGCGAAGCCAATAGCGATTTCTGGAAAGTTTCTCCGGGATATCGAAGGCAATAATTATAAGATTGTCCCCTATTTTTTTAGCATAATCGATATTCGATTTTGAATTTAAAGACCTTTTGTGAATCTTATTTAATTTTTCTACGCCGGCAGAAGTTATTGACCATAAAATTCCGTTCTTTGTTTTCTCTTTTTTTATAAAACCACCATTTTTCAGATAATTAAGGGTGGTATAAAAATTCTGCTTTCTCGGAGTTTTGGCATCCACCTTCTCTCTATCATCCCAATAAGTTTGATTGTATTTGTTCAGCAGTTTAAATTTTTTATGAGACTCCGGCCTCGAACACATCATTGCTTCCGCAATAGAAGAGGTGTCTTTTGCTACTCCGTTTAATATATTAAGTATTTCCTCGACGACCATGATTATCTTGTTTATCTTATAGAATTAAATTTGAATGATTTATTATTACTACAATACTGGCACAATCGGGGTGATATTGTAGTAATGGTTGCCTGCGGTTATGCTCGGCTGTGTTCAGGGTCGATGCTATGCCTCTTCTCCCATTCAATATGCGCCTCACGAGCGTTTCTTGCGGCGCTTTCAGGCGTTTTTGCGGAATACACAGACGCCCCTGTGCCGTCATTGGGGTCCCCGACCACGGCAAAATATTCCAGACCAAGTTTGTCAGCTTTTTCTTTGAATTCTTGAAGCAGATCGGCCTGCTCCTGCGTAAAATTATCTCGAGGTTTCATTTTTAAAAATCTGCATTGCCCGGAGTTCTTGGGAACGGTATAACATCCCTGATGTTCTCCATCCCGGTTAAATACATTATCATTCTCTCAAACCCGAGGCCAAATCCCGCGTGAGGAGCGCCGCCAAACTTTCGTAGATCCAGATACCATGAATAATCCTCTTCTTTAAGGCCCATTTCCTTAATCCTTGTAAGGAGTTTCTCAAGCCTCTCTTCTCTCTGTGAGCCACCGATTATTTCACCAATTCCGGGGACGAGAATATCCATCGCCGCGACCGTTTTTCCGTCATCATTCTGCCTCATGTAAAAAGCTTTGAAATCTTTTGGATAATCTGTAACGATAACCGGCTTCTTGAATATTGTCTCGGTCAAATATCTTTCGTGCTCTGTTTGAAGCTCCTTGCCCCAGCCTACAGGGTATTCGAACTTTGCGCCCGATTCCTCGAGTAATTTTACGGCCTCTGTGTATGTGACTTTTTGGAATGATGAATTGAGGACGTTCTGAAGCCTATCCATTAAGGTCGTATCTATAAATTTATTGAAAAACTCCATTTCTTCCGGAGCATTATCAAGAACATACTTGATGATATATTTCATCATCTCTTCAGCGAGCTCAGCGTCTTCTTTTAGACCGGCAAAAGCTATTTCCGGCTCGATCATCCAAAACTCGGCGGCATGTCTCTTTGTATTTGAGTTCTCAGCTCTGAAAGTCGGTCCGAATGTGTAAATTTTATTGAACGCAAGCGCGAACGTCTCCCCTTCTAATTGTCCGCTTACGGTGAGATTTGTTTCTTTTCCGAAAAAGTCTTTTGAGTAATCGATGTTGCCCTTGTCGTCTTTTGTCGGATTTTTGAGGTCCATCGTAGTGACATGGAACATTTCTCCCGCCCCCTCCGCATCGCTGCCCGTGATTATTGGCGTGTGAACATATACAAATCCTTTTTCGTTGAAGAATTTATGAATAGCAAAAGCCGCGAGTGATCTAACTCTGAAAACAGCAGAGAAAGTATTTGATCTTGGTCTCAAGTGCGCGATTGTTCTGAGGTATTCAAAAGTGTGCCTTTTCTTTTGGAGCGGGAAGCTTTCATCAGAATCAGCCACCATGTCTATCTTCTCGGCCTTTAATTCAAAAGCCTGTCCTTTTGCCGGTGATTTGACCACCTCTCCCTCAATACGAAGGGCGGAGCCAATCCTTACCTTTTCCATCTCTTTAAAATTTGAAAGTTTATCGTCAAAAACAACCTGCAGGTTTTTGAAAAAGGTTCCGTCGTTCAGCTCGATAAATCCGAATGTGCCTGATGACCTAGCTGTTCTTACCCAGCCGTTCACGCTTATTTTAGAGCCGATTAGCTTCTCTCCTTCTCTAAAGATATCTTTATTTGTCATCATACAAATATATACTTTTTTGGGCCTTATTCAACCCTAATTATTTTAGAAACTCCTTAATATTTTTTAAGTGTTCACTATAATCTTTTGCGCAGTGTATCTTCCCGAGCGGGTCGTGTAGATAGAATATACAGGCGGTCTTTTCGGGATAGAGAACTGCCTTGATGGCCTCTGCACCGGGATTACATATAGGGTGAGGAGGAAGCCCTTTATACATATATGTATTGTAAGGAGAATCTATTTTCTTGTCAGAAACGCTTATTGGAGCCCAGAATCCTTTGCCGACATCGCCTCTTATATATTGAATAGATGCATCAACCTCAAGCTTCACTCCTTTATCTAGCCTATTCCATAAAATACCCGAGATAAGCGGCATGTCTTCTTTGCCGGCAGCTTCTCGCTGGATTATAGAGGCAAGTCTTACAACCGTGGTCCATTTTATATTTTGTTTTGCGGCCTCTTTGGAAAATTCAGAATATTTCTCTTCAAATTTTACACGCAAGCGCTTGGCGACATCCGCCCCGCTCTCTTCGACGGGAATGAGGTATGTTTCGGGGAAATAGACTCCTTCTGTATAGTCGGGAGAAGCGGCCGTGTCTTTTGCAATCCAGTTAGAAGCTTTTTCATCGCTCCATCCCAGCTCATTTTTAAGAATAACGGCGACCTCTTCTTTTCGGAGCCCTTCCGGTATCGTCACCCATTTCATATACGGTTCGTTTGTAAAAACGCCGGCCATTTGCCAAGCCGTCATTGATTTTGAAATTTTATATGCCCCCGGTTTTATCTGCCAGCCGAATTTTTCCCAATTGAATGCAAAATTAAAAGCCCATTCGCTAATTATGAAGTCGTCGGTTTTTAGTTTTTTGACTACATCCAAGTTAGACATACCTTTGGAGACGACGAATCTCTCTGTTTCGGTGCTGTCCCCCGCGGCCCCAAATCCGCCCAAATAATAAGTGGACACAAAAACAAGAGCCACTACAAATATGGCCAGAAGAGTGAACCTAAACCAATATAAACGGTTTGTCATTCGTTTAATCTTATCACCGGAGACGTTTAATTAAAAGCGGAATTATTTATAAAATATTTTTGTTCTTTTGAGTCTATATAGCAGTGTCGGAGTATCTAAATATTTTTCAAGTTCTTCACAAAAACCCCTTATAAATGTCCCGCTAGAGACTTTTATCTTAAAAGAAAAGGTCTGGAAATATTTAGAATTTGTTTCGGCCAAAAAATCATTCCATTTTTTAATAGTCTCTTTTTGCCGGAAATCTCCCGCTACTTTAGGAATAATTTTCAAGATATCGCTCTCTAATTTTTTCTTAGACAAGCGCGATATCCTTAAGTTAGATATTTTGTGTATTTTTACTTTAATAGACGGCCTTTTAATGTCTTCGGCGTCCCCCTCCTTATATATATCAAACATCTTTTTGCCGGAAATCGTCTTTCCCGACATCCACGGATATTTCTGACTTTTTATCTTTTTTAAATTCTCCACAGCGCATTTTATTTTTTCTTTGGGCAACTCTTTATTTTGTGTTTTATTTAAAAACCCCAGGATATCGCCTGAATCTGTAGAAACTCCGGCAAGAAAAACGGCCTCATATTCTTTGTCAAAATTAAGATATTTTTTTCGCTCCTTATTTTCTTTTTCTCCGACAAGCAGTATCATCTCGCCTTCCGCCATCGGATCAAGGCGCCCTATATATGAGAGTTTTTCTGAGGCTAATCCGGGTTTATTTTTTCTGATACGGCAAAGCGCCTGAAGAGGAGTTTCTCCCCGCTTCTTTTTTATAAGTATCATTTTTATTAAATAAATTAAGCGGGATTAGGAAGCTTTCTTTTAAGTTCTTCTATCTCGTTTTTCAATTCCGCCATTCTGACCTCCCTGCCCAACAATAACTGATTTAATTTATTTATTGTTTCTAGGTGTTTTTCCAGCTCAGCTTTTTGTTTTTTTTGATCTGCGATATCTCTAACGATTGCCATTACCGCGGGAACACCGTCATACTCAACCAAAGAAGAGTTTAGCTCAACATCAAGAATGCTCCCGTCTTTTCTTACAAAGGCGATCTCATACCTGTTGGGCACGTCTTGTCCGCTCAACCTTTTCCTGTATCTTTCCATAACTATTTTTGCATATTCCTGCGGGAGGAAAGACACAAAAGGTTTTCCAACAAACTCTTGCAAAGGATAACCGCTCATCTGACACAGAATAGGATTTACATATTTAACTATCCCATCTCCCTGCACGATTAAGACGCCGTCATTCCCTTTTTCTATTAAGGTTTGAAATTGTTTTTCGGAAGATTTTAATTTTGCTTGAATCGTTTTTTGCTCGGTAATATCTTGAGCGACCCCCAAAATCTCCTTTATATTACCCGATGCATCCCTTGCGAAGACCGATTCGTTACTTTTAAGCCACCTCCACCCGCCGTCTTGTGCACGAACTCTGAACTCCACTTCCATCTGTTTACCTTCAGGGGCGGTATTAAGATGTTTGTGGCCGGCTAAAAGTGTGTCTATGTCGTCCGGATTTATGATTGAAGAAAGTTGCGGTGCTTCCTCCCCGTCTTTTTCCCGGGCGGTAAACCCGACAACTTCTCTGATTGTTTTATTTAAATAAATAGTTTTATATTTTCCTTCAGATAAGGCGCATACATAGATTAGGCTCGGGCTTAGCTCCAAAATCTTTTGTAAAAAATTTTCTTTGTTTTCCATCCCGTAGTAGAATTTTAACTATTTTATTAATTGCTCGACTAATATTATTTATAGAAAACTATTTTTATAAAACCATCGTATCTTTTAGTAAAATTTCACCACAGGATCCATGCCTATATTTTATTACTTTTTAAGAATAGCGCTATCCCCGCGGATACCGCTACATTCAGAGACTCGCATTTTGGATCCATCGGTATCGCGATAAGCTTGTCACAAAGGGAAATCAATTCTTTTTCGAGCCCCTTTGACTCGTTGCCCATAATAAAAACGGTTGGTCCGTCAAAATTCTCGTTTTGTATCATATTTTTTGATTCCCCTTCCAT
>JAKLHJ010000004.1 GCA_022710205.1 Patescibacteria group bacterium
TAGATGAGGCCAGAAGCATCGCTAAAACAGGGGATTGTGCCAAATTAAAACTTACGGGCATAGATGACTGTAGGACAAACAATAATGGTATCTGGTGGCTAGGTGCAGAAATGGATAGTTGTTTTAGGGCCTGTATTATTAATGTGGATAGCAAATCCTCCGAAGCTTGGGCGGGATGTTTTGGAGGTCTTTCAGCAGATTCAAACGAAAACGTAGTTTCTGACTTTTCAGTACCCTGCACACAACTGACCTACGATTTGCGTTTCGGAGCGAGGGATAGTGGCACAGGCGGGCAAGTTACTAAATTACAAGAGTATCTAAGCTCCGCAGGATATTTGGACGTTGAACCGACTGGCTACTTCGGTGCTCTAACAACTCAGGCGGTAAAGATATTCCAAGGCAAGAACGGAATTCCAAGTATGACCGGCGGAGTTGGGCAATTAACAAGAAATAAGATCAAAGAAGTTTCTTGTAAATAATTATTGAAAAAACCGCCCCGGCATGGGGCGGTTTGGATTTAATTGCCAAAACCCCGCCCGGAGCTTTCCCACAACTACCCCGTTTATGTACTTTGGAGGGCGGGGACTGAATGTAAGACTGTAGTCCACTCCACACACTCATGTGTGTTCATGAGGGCTCCTCATGCCGAAAAAGGAAACCCCGGGGGTAGCGGAGCGGAACCCGGGGAGGAGGTCATTTATATAAGAAAGGACTCGAATCTTACAGATGAGTGAATAAGGACTCGGTCGTTACACGACCAGTATCCTGATTGGATTTTTTATACGCCCAAAGGCTATAAAAAATGCTCAATCAGGCTTCGAGTCCTCTCCGCAAGCAATTTAAGATTGCTTGCTCCGCGCAAAAACAGGCCTTTGGGCCTGTTTTTATGTGCGCGGGAGAGGACTCGAACCTCCATGCCTTGCGGCACCAGCTCCTAAGGCTGGCGTGTCTGCCATTTCACCACCCGCGCATTGATTTAAAGACTACCAGATTAATCATATTGTGGCAATCAAAAACTTGACATAATCACAAAATAGTGGATAATCAAACACGAAAAGAGGTCTTTGTAAAATTTACCCGCCTAAATTTTTTAAGCTATACCCGTATCGCCAATAAGCAACGATCAAATAAAATTGATTTAACCTATTGACATAGGGTCTATAGGGGAAAATTTAAGCGGGCCAACAATAACGCAACAACACACGAAAGGGGTCCCAAATGGATGCAATCATCTTGTTCCTGTTCTGTGTCGCCGTCTCAATTGGAATCTTCTATCTCCTGGGCATGGCTGTCCTCAAAATGGCCGAAAAAGACATCTGCTTCACCAAAAACGTGAGCGGTTGGGTCAAAGCCGTTGTCGCCGGAGACGAAGTCGTGAAATGGATCGGTTGGATCCCCTGCTATCATGTCTCCTCTGAGACCGGAGAAATCCTGTCCCTCGACGGAAAGGACGTCGAGGTTCCCAAGGGCACCAGTGAAGAAGACGCCAAGAAAATGATCGAGAAAGAAAAAACCAGGATCATGGATATCGTCGAAAAAGATAGAGGTCTCCTGGACGATGTCTTGAAAAATTTTGGTATCTCTTTTGTCGGCCTGTGGCCTTATCGCAAGACCTACGAATACAAGTTCAAGTGGACCGAATGGGTGAAGAGAGCCAACGCGGCCAAATACGAACCCTGGCCCAGAGAAGACAAAACTAAGCATGTTAGGTTTAGGTTCCCCTATTTTATTGATATCACCGAAGCGGAAACCAAAGGCAAGGTGACGATTGACGTCACGTTGCTCGTCACCATCAGGATCCGCAACGCTTCCAAGGCCCTGTTTAAGTCGGGCGGAGAATGGCTCGCTAACGTGACTGCCGCGGTCCAGAGCGCAACGCGCGACTGGATCGGCAACAATACGTTGGAAGACATTACCAAAACCCAACATGAATCGGGCGGTTCAGGCTTTGTCAGCTACGTTATGTCTCTTAATAGCTCTGAGAAGGGAAACAAGGGCCTTATCGAAACGCTTGGAGTAGAGATCGATATGGTCAACTTCCTTTCTTATGAGATTTCTGGGGACGGTAAAGAGCGTATCCAAAAGGCCACGACTGAACAGTATGTCGCAGAGCAAGAAGCTGCTGCCAAAAAGGCTCGCGCCGACGGAGACGCCGATGCGACTATTAAGCTGGCCGAAGCTGAAGCGAGAGCAATAGAAGTGAAGGGCGATGCCAAGGCCAAGGCAATGGAGAAGATGCTCAAGGCAGTCCACTCTCATCCCGGCGGAGTTCAGATCGAAATCGCAGACAGAATCGCGAACGGGATCCAAAATTCCAAACTGACGACGCTCGTGGCGGGAGAAGGGGCACACCCCCTGCTCCAGATCATGGGCAATCAACTTCCTCAGGAACGCGAGCGCCCTAGAGATGATCACAGCAGGCAGGAACGACCGAACAAGAGAAGAGATCGGCAAACGCCGGAGGGAGAAAAGAATGAGAGCGATTCCTAAGTGGATCTGGGCCATCGCGGCACTTCTCGTGCTTGCGATGGCCACTTGCCTGTACCTACTCCTGCAAGCGAGTTCTAGCCTTGTGGGTGGGTACACATCTTATCTGGTTTACGGCGTCCTTCTAACGGTGGCCATTATCCTTATCCGGAAATATGCCCCCATTTGGTGGGCCGTCCTCGCGACTCCCCGTCCCCCTATCAAATGGGATTGGGTCAAGGAGTGGGCATGGTTCATAGCAAAAATCACCCTGCTCCTTGCTATCCTTTTCTACGGATACAAAAATTGGGGAGCCATATGGAGCAACACAAGCCCCATTGTCTCCCAGATCTCGTCATGTTTGGTGCCGGCAAAAAAGCCACGACCGCCAGAGGGCTGGGTCATGAGCTGGAAAGCCGCAAAGGGCGACAACGCAAGAGACCCGAATAAGACGGACGGCTCTTACCTCGTCACCATCACCATTCACACCGACGAAAGGCTCTGCTTTGTCTTGCACTATAAAGATTGGGGCCGAGCTCGAGTCGCCGAATTCTTCGGGGATCGAACTGGCGATCGAAGACAAAGGATCTATGTGGGCACTTGGTCTCAGGGGGAGGAAGGAGACAGAGATCGAGACTACGGAACGTGGAGGCTGAAAGAATACGGCGCCACTTCCTTCGCCGGGAAGGTATTAGATCATCGGGGTATCGAGTTTGACTCAACCCCCGAAGTGCGTTAACTGTTACGGGTAAAAAACCAAAACCCTCGGACATCGTCCGAGGGTTTTTTATTTTTTATAAAACTTTCACATTCGGCGTTCTACATCCGAATGAATAAGTTTTATTGAGTGAGAGACGTAACCGTATCTCCAACAGCTCCCATTATTCCGTAAACCGCCACGATTATAAACAATCCGATAAGCCCCCATAAAATGTGTTTCTTGCCCTCATCCATCTTTTTCACATCCCCCGTATACATAAATTCAAATACGCCATACAGGAAATATAAGACTGATATTCCAAGAAGGAAAATCATGAGCGGCTCTATGATCTGCGATTTTACATTTTCAACAAAGGCCATCTTTTATTTTTTATATGCTAGGAAGTTCTACAGGGGTAGCCGCCTTGCCACCGTCGGTGATACCAATCGTCTCGCCGATAATACCGACTAGGCCCCAAACGGAGACCATGACGAAGATGAGGATTATTGAGAAGACAATCGCATCTCTGGCCGCTTCTCTTGCTTTTGTATCTCCTCCCCCGGCTTGAATATAATTAACGATATTCCAGAGAAGCCAAACAACGGCTAATCCGGTAAAAAGAGGAACAAGCTGGTTCAATATAGCCCCAAACTTGGTAATTAAACCGGAAACTCCTGTTGATGCCTGAGCAAAAGCGACAAACGGCACCAAACTCAAACCAAAACCTATAACTTTCTTCATTTTTTTATTTTTTTAAACTAATAATTTTAACGACCTATTTTTAATTTCTAATAATTACGAAGGTAAACTATTTGTCGGAAAATTTACGTCTCCTTGATACGTCCCGCCGGGAAGGCTTCCCCCTCCTCCATCCAAATTAAAGGTATTTACCAGCAAATCTACCAAGCCCCAAACAGAAACCATAACAAAGATAAATATAATGCTGTATGTGATTACCTCTCTGGCCTCTGCCATCTTTTTTGGATCTCCGGACTGGACATACTTAACAATATTCCAAAGCAAATATACGACCGCTAATGCAAGAAGGAAGGCTGGTAATATATTAAGCTGGCTCATTATGTTTCCGAGAAATCCCTTAAAATCCACCGCAAAGGCCACCATGGGGAAAAAAGATATTCCGGCAATAATTATTTTGTTTAAATCTTTCATTTTTTTATTTTAAGCTCCAAGGCCAGTTACTGTAGAACTAATTATACCAACTATTGCCCTGGCGCCAAGTAGTATCGCAAACCCTACCAGTGTCCAAAGAAGGGCATCTTTTGCCTTACTGAGCTCCCCGGGATTGCCCTTGGCTGTTACAAACCAAAAACCAATATAAACTATCGCAAGAGCGGTGATTGGAATCGCAATATTTAGAAGAACCTTTATGATATTTGTAACGAATTGTTCAAGGCTTCCGGTATTACTGCCAAGAGGGTTAAGGCTGTCAGAGCCGACACCCGGAGCATCTGCGTAAATAAAGAAAGGCAAAGCCAAAACAGAAAGAACGGTGGCGTTAATAAGTATTTTATAAAATATTTTTGCTTTCATTTAATTTAAATTTTATTTCTAAATAAAATTTTACTCAACGGGATTACTAAACAGGGTGAATTTATTGTAAAAATTCCGTAGCCCTTGTATCTGCTGTTCCCCCCGCAAGCCCGCTAACAATTAGATTAATTATATAGTAGGCGGCGAAGACTATAATTATACCATATATTGTATTACTAATTATCTCTTTTCCTTTTGAAACTTCTTTCGGGTTACCCGTTCCCACGACCATTATAAATCCCGCATACAAAAACGCTAAGGTGGCGACAATCGGGAGAAGAGTAAACGCGATATATCTATTTAGCGCCTGAATAATTGAAAGAATATTTGAAAGCCTGCACGGCTCCCCTCCGCAACTCAAAATATCTCCGAGGGTTTGTTTGTCGGCGGCGAGGGTAACTATCGGCAGAGATGAAAGCAGAAAAGCAAAAATAAATTGTCCCCTAAAATATTTATTTAACATATTCTAAAAATTTAATTTGGGCATCTCTAATGGCTTCGGAGGCACTCTGCCTTCCTGAATTAACAGCCTCAACTAAGGATCTGAATATTATATCACTTGCGGAAGCGTCCGGATCATACCACGTCCTACTTATTATGGCCGAACTATTAAACACCGACAAAACAGGGTCTTTCTCTGCAGTAGCCAAGACATCTCTTCTTAAAGAAGGAAGGGGCAATAGACCGGAAATTATTTTCCCATAGTTATTGCCGGTCAGAGAATAAAGAGCCCTAAGGGCGGTGCCCTGCTTCTCGCTCGCTTTCACGACCGCGATACCGATAACATCTGCGGAAGTTACCTTTAGCGAAGAATCTTCTCTCTGGGGCATTAAAGCTACATCAAAATTTAAGTGTGGATTATTCGCCTTGATGCCATAATACTCGCTTGCTTTTCCAAAATAAACAGCGAGCTTCCCTTCACTAAATAGACTCTTTGAATTTGAGAGCGAAGGATTCCAAGAATAAGCCGACTTCGCGGGATTAGAAAATTCTACAAAGAAATCAATAGCTGAACCGGCCCCCCTGCTTGTTCCTCCAAGCGTGGAATTATAAAGTTTGCTCAACGTGTCACCCACACCCGTGTTTTTAGAAATTATATTATCGCCAACCTGCAAAAATAGCGTGGTAAGAATGTCTTTGGCATTTGATATGTTCTTGTAAGACCCCATCGCAACCGCGCTCTGAAATACATTCCCCTTGTTGTCCTTTTTTGTAAGTTTTTCTGAAATATTTAGAAAATCAGTCCAGGTCTTTGGGTATGTTACAAGACCGGCATTCGTGAACAAATCCCTGTTCCAATACATGATCATCGGGTCTGCGTAAAGAGGCAAAGCAAGCGTTCCGTCCTTAGTTAAAAATATCTCACCCGCTTCAACAAAAGTATCTTTAAAAGTTCTCTCCGGATATGTTTCAAAAGGAATGGTCAACAATTTATCACCCTGTTTGATGATAAGGTCATTCGTAATCATAACAAGGTCCGGCCCCTCACCCTTAGCTAGCGCATTTATAAGGTCATTCTCAAAAGTTTGCTTATCCTTGTAGACATAATTCAGGGTAAAAAGATCTTCGTTCTCCTTATTGAAATCAGAAAGCACCAGATCCATATCTCTTTCCGGGACTGAACCCCATAGCGTCACTGCGCCTTCATAAGTCGCACCCTCTCCTCCAATCGGAATAATCCCGGCAAACACCAGGACCCCAAAAACTCCCAAAAAACCGAAGATTACTAATAGAATATATTGGAAAGTGCTACTTTTCATCTTTGATCTAAAAAATTAAAAATAATTATTTTGTTGCGACGAAACCCCAGTGATGATCCCCCGCATAAAAACTTTTTCCGTATTTGAAACCGACGTTCTCAAATATTTTTTTTGCTTCTTCTTCTAGCACGACATGACCCGACTTCGGGCCAAGCCCTCCGTAAGAATCGGACCAATCAACAACCATAACTTGTCCGCCCGGTCTCAATATTCTAAGCGCCTCTCTTGCGATATCTTCTTTTTTCTCCGACAGAAAAAGCATATTTGTGATCATAACCACATCCACCATATTGTCGCGGAGCTTGGACCCGCCCGGCTTTTCAACATCTCCCCACAAAATCTGCACGTTGTGGACACCTTCATCTCTGGCCGCAGATTGTATTTTCGGCAATATATCTTTTTGGACATCGATTGCGAATACTTGGCCTCTCGCATGAACTCTCTTTGCCGCCGCTAAAGTATAGTGGCCGCTACCCGCCCCAAAATCAGCTATTTTGTAGCCTTCCTTAAGGTCAAGATTTTTTACATTTTCCGCCGGTTCGCTAAAAGCCATACTGCGTAATTATAGCACCTGAAAAATAAAAAGATAACGCTATTTATCCCCAAAAACAGCGTCCACAAGGCGCTGTTTTCAAAAAGATATCTTAGACTATAAGCAAGTAAGAGACGCTATGCTATCATCTTCGCGGAGTCTCATTATTCTGACTCCTTGTGTCTGCCTACCCAACACCGGCACTTCGCCGATATTGATTCTTATAACTTGTGCGTTCTTAGAAATGGCGATAAGTTCTTCTTCCGCTTCTGTAATAACCTTTCCTACCATTATTTGTCCGGTCTTTGCCGTTACCTTAGCCGTCTTTATGCCCGAGCCGCCTCTCTTTTGTATCTTATATTCTTTTATATTGCTCATCTTTCCAAAACCATTCTCGGACATTACAAGGAGCCTAGAGTCTTTATCGTCTTTCTTAATAACATCTGCACCGACTACGGAATCCTTTTTCTTGAGCTTGATGGCGCGCACACCCGCCGCGGCACGGCCCATCTCTCTTGCGTCAGACTCCTTGAATCTGACAGACTGACCGTCTGTAGTGATAAGTATTATAGAATCTCCCGCCTCAACAAATCTTGTGGCCATAAGTTGGTCGTCTTCCTGAAGCCTGATTGCGATAATTCCGCTTCTTCTGACGTCTTTGAAACTGTCAGCGGAAACCTTCTTCACGACACCCATCTTGGTTATCATAAGTAGCGCCGTTTTCTGATTCTTGAGCTCTTTCGGCATAGCCAAAACCGAGGTAACTTTTTCGTCATCAGCCAAAGAAAGGAAGTTCATTATAGACTTGCCTCTTGTGGCGCGCTTACCCTCCGGAATATCATACATTTTTATCTGATATGCCTTACCCTTGTCGGTAAAGAACAGAAGATCGCTGTGGTTGGAGGCGGTAAGGAATATGGTAATAAAGTCCTCTTCCTTGGTATTTAAGTCCACGACACCGACACCGCCCCTCTTTTGGGCACGATATTCTCCCGGGTCTGTCCTCTTAACATAACCGCCGGACGTAAGAACCAAAACATTTTCGTCATCGGGAATAAGATCCTCGACATTTATGTCGGCGACACCCCTCTTCATTATTTTGGTCTTTCTTTCGTCACCGTATTTTTCTTTGATTGCCAAAAATTCGTTCTTTATGACCTGCAATATTTTTGCGGTGCTAGCAAGAAGAGCCTTGAGCTCCTTAATAAGAGCCTGTATTGACTTGAGTTCATCCTCGATCTTCTTTCTTTCGAGGCCGGCAAGCTTCTGAAGCTTCATATCCAAGATTGCGGCGGCTTGTATTTCCGAGAACTTAAATGTCTTCATCAGGTTCGCGGACGCATCAGCTGTATCTTTTGATTTCTTGATGATCTTTATGACTTCATCTATATGGTCGAGCGCCTTACTGAGACCCAATAAAATATGCTCCCTTTCTTCGGCCTTCTTGAGATCAAATTGTGTTCGCCTTTTAACGACTATCTTTCTGTGCGCGATGAATTCTTCTAAAATATTCTTTATCGAAAGGGTTTTCGGCACGCCGTCCACAAGGGCTAGCATGTTATAGTTAAACGTTTGCTCTAAATCAGTGTATTTGTATAAAGCGTTCAAAACCTGTTCCGGATAAGTCCCCGACTTCAGCTCGATAACGATTCTTATGTCTTCCGTGGACTCGTCTCGAATATCCCTAATTCCTTCGATCTTCTTTTCTTTCACAAGCTCGGCCATCTTAATTATCATTTCAGACTTGTTCACCTGATACGGAATGGAAGAAATTATAATTTGAGATGATCCTGATTTTGTTTCTATTATTTCCGCCTCACCGCGCACGACAACGCCTCCCTTGCCTGTGGCGGAGGCTCTTATGATGTCTTTCTCATTGAACGCAATTCCGCCGGTAGGGAAATCGGGTCCTTTGATAAATTTAAAAAGGTCTTCTGTCGTCGCTTCGCTGTTGTCCGCCAAATACACCAGGGCGTCCATTAGTTCCCCGAGATTATGAGGAGGGATCTTCGTGGCCATACCTACGGCAATACCCAGTGTCCCGTTTAGAAGAAGCGTCGGTATTGTGGAAGGAAAAACGCTAGGCTCTTTTCTTGTATTGTCAAAGTTCGGCACAAAATCTACCGTATCTTTCTCAAGGTCGTTCAATATCTCGGAAGTGATTTTGGCCATCTTGGCCTCTGTGTATCTATAAGCCGCCGCGCTATCCCCGTCGATAGAACCGAAGTTACCCTGACCATATACGAGAGGGTATCTGGTTTTGAATTCCTGCGCCAAGTTCACCATCGCATCGTAAACCGCAGAATCTCCATGCGGGTGATATTTACCAAGAACATCTCCGACGATCATCGCCGACTTTCTAAACTTAGCCGAAGCGGTAAGGCCCAAATCATACATAGAATACAAAATTCTTCGGTGAACAGGCTTAAGACCGTCTCTTACGTCAGGCAACGCACGGGAAACAATAACAGACATGGCATAGTCCAAATAGGAAGTCTTCATCTCCGGCACGATGTCGGTCTTTAGTATTCTTGGCTCTACCTTTGCGGCATCCCCCGGGACATCACCATGATAGTGCGCTCCGGCATCTTTTTTATTATTCTTTGACTTGGCCATGTTGTTTAATTTTTAATTAAATTTATTTTTTCGGAGAGAGCGTCTTTAATATATAAAATTTTATCCGAAAATATTTTAAATGGTGAAAGAGTTGAAACTACCGCGCCGCTGTCTGCTCCCGCCGGAAGAACCGAATTTAGATTGGCGACCCACAACGACACAACAATCAGCATCAGAAAGGTAACGGTGGCTATCGCAATCTTTTGTCTTTGCTGTTCAGGAAGGCTTCTTAATTTTTCGATTAGTCCGAACATTAGATTAACTAATTACGACGTTGGCGACAAAACCACCACATCTTCCTCCTTACTCTCAATGTCTTTTTTCTTTATTGTCAGTTTATCTACAGGCTTAAGATCTTCTGCTCCTTCTTCTTTCAAAAACTGCTTCAATGATGCGTTATCTTCGCCCTTATCTGTGCCATACATAGGAATGACGACGTGCGGCTGAAATGCCGTGGCTAGCTTGCCGGCGACCGAAGGTGTCGCCAAATCTCCTCCCGTAACGGGTGTGAACAAAATATCTATCGTCCCGAGCTTTTCCAAAACCTCGGGCTTTATGTCGGCAGAAGATATCGCCCCCAGATGACACAAATTAATATCATCGAAAAGAACCGAGTAAATAGTATTCATCTTCTTTTTCCCGCCAACCTCTTTTTCAACTAGCACCCCCTTTATAAAGATGCCCCCCACTTCATACTCTCCCGGTCCGTCTATTATAAAAACCTCGCCGGAACCTCCTTGAGAAAAATTCTGATCTTTTTCTTTTGTGCTAAACAACGCGACACTAGAAGAAAATCGCGGGGTCTTGCCGTCGCTTCTAAGCGGCGGGTTAAATGAAACGGAAACATCCCCTATCTGAGCCTTTGTACACAACCCTCCATAATATGTAATTATCATTTTTAGTTTTAGTGCTAGGTGGCCTTAAATTATTATAGACAACAGACATAAATATACCAAAAAATAGGCTCAAATTAAAGAATACCTATCCACAAAAAACACATAATCCGAGTTAAATCAAGGAGAGTGGCGCGCAATTCTCTATAGTGATAAAATTAAGCAGTAAAAATAACTTAGTCAAAATTTACCCACTTCACCCTCCTAAATTTATTCCATAAATTTTGGCGGGCAAGAAATTTTAAACAGAACATTAATTAACTATTAAAAATATATTAATTATTTATCAATTTATCTTACCTTAACAATATGAATAGTGAAAAATTTAGGCGGGTGAGAAAGAACAAAGGCGCCTCACTGGTGATGATCTTGGTGCTTATAGCATTCATCGCTATTCCTTATTTTTATGGGAATAGAAACACCAAAGAGGCCACCACGACGGAAGAGACCCAAACGAGCTCGTCGTGGCTTACCGTCTATAATCCGAGGGAAAATGCTGTTTCAGAAACAACCGACAATACAAATATTGAAAAACCCGCTCCGACAAAAACCGCCCCAATCGTAAAAGAGGTCGTCGTTGATCCGAATCAGTCAAAATACGCCAAAAAGATTCAAATAAGCTCGGTTAGCGGTTCTAGCTCCTATGTAAAAAACGAATCTATGCGGATAAGCAATGTCGGTGACGAATCAGTCCCAATATCAGGTTTTGTAATAGAAACTTACGAAAAAGAAACGTTCAAAATTCCCAAAGGATATGAACTCCCCGGAACGCTTAGTTCGGTTGAGGATAATATCGTCTTGAAATCGGGAGACTATCTGGACATATATGTGGGGTTGCAGGACAGAAAAATAAATTTTAGAGAGAACCTTTGCACCGGTTACTTTGATCAATTCAGCGACTTTGGGAGCAGGCTGAACCACTCCTGCCCGAAAATAGACATTTCCGGAATGCTCGATTTCTCCGACAATTGCATAAAAATCTTAAATGACATACCAAAGTGTAAAATTTTTGACTCAAAAAACATTGTTGAAAATGATTGTAACGATTTTGCCAATGCGCATTATAACTATGTCGGGTGTGTAAAAGATTTTAGTTCTAAAACAAACTTCTATTCGAAGCGCTGGCTAGCATGGATGCAACGCGACACGGAATTTTTTAGAAATGATAGGGGGCTCATAACGCTAAGAGATACCGAGGGAAAAACCGTCGCCACATATTCATATTAAAAGAAATAGCGGCCCTGATAAGGTCGCTATTTTAGTCTGTCTCTGCGCTTGTTCTCTTTAGTAATAAAATCCAAGAGCTGTTTGCGTTTTTCTTCATCGCTCATATGTTTAAGAACAATGCGGCGCTCTATCTCTCCGAGAGAAGTGTCTATTTCATCAAGCTGAACAAAAAGGTCCATATCATCCCCGGTGTATCCGAGCGAAATTTTATTTAACACGGAAAACAATTCATCGTCGGCCAAAGAACCGAAAGATTCGCCGACGGAATACGCGTCATACTGCAAAAAAATAATTCTATCTTCTATGCTCTTTTTGTATCTTACAAAACACTGAATGAGTTTTCTGGTTTTATGCAGAGCTAGCCTGCGAGACTCAGAACACCCCGGTTTTATAAGTTCCATATCAATAGAGATCATCATTGCGCGGGCATCCTCTTCGTATTTTCGCCGAAAAGGGTATCCCATAAAAATCCCTCCCTTCGAGATAAAATAATAAAAGAACTTATACTTAGGCCAAGGATACAACTTAATAACCGGTGACGCAACCCCGGTAGAACCCTGTTAAATAGCACGGTGTGCTAATTTGCCCTACAAATTATTTAACAGGGCCTACGGGGCAGGTGGCCTATCAAAAACCGGGCAAATCTACACATAACAGAAATGGCGAAATGAAATGTTCAATGTTATAATTAGATAAACATAAATTTATGATATCAATAAAAAAGCACAACAGCTTAATCTGGGTTGATCTCGAATCCCCCACCACAGAAGAACTAGAGAGCGTCGGGCAAGAATTTAACATCAACCAGCATACGCTAAGGGAGCTCAAGTATCCGAGCGACAAACCAAAAGTCGATGTTTTTAATAATTTTCTTTATCTCATACTGCATTTTCCTAAATATGGGTATGGCAGTAAAAGGGACTCAATAGAGATAGATTTTGTTCTGGGAAAAGATTTTTTAATCACGGCTCACTACACACCATCAGACCCGATAAACAGCTTCTCAAAAGCCTTCGAAACTAGCTCGACACTGAACAAATTCGACCTGGAAAGCGGCGGTCAAATATTTTTTTATCTTATTAAAGAAATTTACAAAAACACCGAGGAGGAACTTATCTACATAGAGGGCAAATTACAGGAAATAGAAGGGACAATATTCTCAGAAAATGGCGAAAAGATACTCGAAAATCTATCGCGCCTCAATAAGGAGTTGATAGACTTCAGAAGAATAATGAGAGGACACAAAGAGGTATTTGACTCCCTGGAAGTGTCTGCCGCGGAATTCTTCGGTCCACAATTCTCGCACTATTCAAACACGCTCATGGGGAATCGGGAAAGAGTGTGGAATATATTGGAGGGAAACAGAGAGACACTTCTCGACCTTAGGCAAACAAGCGACTCATTGTTCTCCGCAAGAACAAATAGCATTGTGAGAACGCTAACAATACTAACCTTTATAAGCATCCCAATCTCCCTTATTGCCAACATAATGGGGGTAAACGCCGAAAACATACCGATAGTCGGGCACAAATTTGACTTCTGGCTTATTTGGATTTTAATGTCTGCAATAGCGGCCGTCATGCTTATATTCTTTAGATTTAAGAAATGGCTATAAAATGATTAAGCTTTATAATTCCTTAACTAGAAAAAAAGAGGTCTTTAATCCGATTGCAACCGGATCTGTAAAGATGTATGCATGTGGACCAACGGTATATGATAGAGCGCATATCGGCAATTTCCGAACATACATAATGGAGGATGTGTTGAGACGTATGCTTAAATACAACGGCCTCAATGTCCTATATGCCCAGAACATAACAGATGTCGGCCATCTTGTGGGAGACGGCGACGAGGGAGAAGACAAAATGGAAAAGGGCGCAAGAGCGGCCGGAAAAACAGCGTGGGAAATAGCAAAATTCTTTACAGAAGAATATTTCAAAGACTCTCGCCGTCTCAACATCGCTGATCCTAATGTTTCAGCTAGGGCTACCGACCATATAAAAGAGCAGATTGAAATGGTGAAAAAATTGGAGGAGCTCGGCTTTGCCTACAAGACTAGTGACGGTATTTATTTTGATACAAGCAAATCGACAAATTATGGAGAAATCGCACGATTAGACAAAGAAGGGCTAAAAGAGGGCGCAAGGGTAGAAAAAAATCCGGAAAAAAGAAACGATACCGATTTCGCGTTATGGAAATTTTCACCAAAAGACAAAAAACGACAAATGGAGTGGGATTCCCCTTGGGGAGTCGGATTCCCCGGCTGGCACATAGAGTGTTCCGCCATGAGCACAAAATATCTCGGCGAGCCTTTTGATATACACGCCGGAGCCATGGACCTCCTGCCGGTGCACCACACCAACGAAATTGCTCAAAATGAGGCGGTTTTTGGCCACAAAACGGTAAATTATTGGATACATGGAGCATTCCTCCTCGTAAATGGCGGCAGAATGGGCAAGTCACTCGGAAACGCCTACACATTAAGCGACCTAGAACAAAGGGGCTTTGATCCTCTCGCCTTCAGATATTTCACATTTAACGCAGGGTATAGACAGCCTCTCAACTTCACATGGCAGGCGCTAGAGGGTTCGGCAAAAGCATACGAAAACCTTATACAAAAAATAAGTGATCTTATGCCGGATAATCCCGGAATAAACACAAAAAATATAAACGAAGAATATGCCGTAAAATTTAAAAACTTAGTCAGCGATGATATGTCCATGCCGGAAGCCTTGTCTCTTGTATGGGAAATGATGAAAGACAAAAACATACCAAACGATATCAAGCTAAATACCATCACAAAGTTCGACGAAGTATTGGGGCTTTCACTCACTGAAAAAGCCGAAGAACTAAAAAATAAAACATCTAATATACCGGAGCAGGTCAAAATTCTGATCTCAGAAAGAGAAACGGCCAGATTAAACAAAGAGTGGAAGAGGTCGGATGAAATAAGAGCCCAAATACTGAAGATGGGTTTTGAAATAAAAGATACGGGAGAAGGAACCAAAATAACCCCGGTAGGAAAGTTCGTATAACCTATTTCTAAAATAAAAGATCCCCATAAGGGGATTTTTTAACCTATTATCTGGGCTATGAAAGAAAATATTATTTCCAGCGGGCGGTAATACCATTTGTGATTGTGCTTGCCGTTCTCAAAAAGAACCGAGTCCTTTTTCCATCCGTCCACGATTCTTCTAAGGTCGTTTACCATCTCTTCTTTTTCAAAAGACAAACTCGCTTCTATATTAAAATCAAAACTCTGGGAATCTATATTATTGGAACCGAGAAGGCCCACCCGGTTATCAACGACAAGGGCCTTGGCGTGATTCATATGATTCATTAGATAGAATTTAATTCCATACTGCGAAAGGTGGGACGCAAAAATATTATTAGATATTCTAGCCACTCGAAGATCCCCCGATCTGGGAATAAGAACTTCCACCTCCACCCCTCTTTCTACGGTCTTTTTTAGCAAATCTGTGAGCCACTTTTTCGGAGCAAAATATGGGGTAACTATCGTGACCCTCTCTGTGGCCAAAGAAATTTTTTCGGTATAGTATCTTTTCAGCAAAAACTTACCCGCATTAGGGAAATGGTCCAAGAGCCATATTTCAGCTTTCATTGTCTTCCATCCTCTTTTCAAAGACACGAGTCTCCCGTCTCTCCCCCCTCCATAATAGTAACTATTAGCGAAAGAACGAACGATGCTTTTAACAATCTTCTTGCCGGAAATTTTTATATGTAAATCCTGCCACTTTTTGAAACTGTGTGCGATATTAACTCCGCCCAGAAAAGCGACTTCTTCGTCTATTATGAGTATTTTTTTGTGAATCCTGTGGAACCAATCGTTCCAAAATAAAACTTCTACTCCATGGCGCTTCAGCTCGCTAAGAAGCTCTTCATTCATACTGAACCAGAGGCTACCAAAACCGTCCAAAACAATCACCACGTGAACGCCTACAGACGCCTTGTCGCGCAAAAGCTTAAAAAAATTTAGATAATGGCTTGTGTCGTTGCTAAAAATATAACTTTCCCAATAGATAGATTCGGTTGCACCCTTAATAGCCTCAAACATGGCAAGCCAAGTGTCTTCGCTATTATTGAAAAATTTATATTTCATTATTTCCGCCAAAAACTACAAACCCGCCTCCTTAAGCTTACCGACAAGCTCCTCTTCTTTTCCGGAAAGCTTCTTCGGCATTTTGATGCTTATATGGATAAGTATATCACCTCTTCCGCCCCTTTCGTTAGGAACTCCCTTGCCCTTTATCCTGAGTATTTCTCCAAAAGCAAAACCGGCGGGTATTTTTATGTCCGTTTCTCCTTCTAGCGTCTTCAGTTTGTGTGTGGCGCCGAGCAACGCATCTGTAAGCCTAATCTCCATATTTGTGATCAAATTCTCCCCCTCTCTCCTCCAGACCGGATGTTTTTCTACGTGAATTTTTACATAAAGATCGCCGGGAATACCGTGCGGCACCGCCTCACCTCTCCCCGAGAATCTTATCATTTGACCGTCCTCAATTCCCACAGGAACCTTGACCGTAATTTCTTCTGTCTTCTTCAAAACCCCCTCGCCCTTACATAGGGGACAATTCTCCTTTGGGGTGCTACCGGCGCCAAAACACTTATCACAAACCCTCTCTGTCGCAAAGGTGCCCAGAAAAGATCTTTTGTTCTCTATTATTCTGCCGGCGCCGTTACAAGTCTTGCACCTCACCATCTCGCTACCCTTTTTTGCTCCGGAACCGCCGCAAGTATCGCAATTGCCGACCTTGCTTATGTTCAATTTTCTTTCAATCCCAAAAATAGAATCGTGGAAAGAAATGAGAATATCGGCAGAGATATCTCTGCCCCTTCTGGATTTTCCGCGAGTAGAGCGTCCGCCTCCAAAAAATGTGCTGAACAGATCTTCCACATTGGAAGCATCAAATTCAACGCCGGCTCCGCCGTTTCGGAAAATATCACCAAAATCAAAACCGGCCCCTCCAAATCCGGAGAATCCGCCGGCTCCTGCGCCGCCCTGAAAACCCTTGCCATACATATCATATTGGCTTCGTTTTTCATCATCAGACAGGGTTTGGTAAGCCTCATTTATCTCTTTAAATTTTTTTTCGTCGCCTCCTTTTTTGTCCGGATGGTATTTATGAGCAAGCTTATGGAACGCCTTTTTAATATCCTCCTTGGAGGCATTCTTTTCTACGCCTAAAATTTTATAGTAATCACTCAAATTAATTAGAAATTTACAATTACGAATTACAAATTATTTTAAAATAAATTCGTAATTATTAATTCGTAATTGATAATTATTTATTCAGCGTCTCTGATATTATCATCTTTCTTCGGTTCTTCGGCACCTGCGGCCTGGCCCTGATTCTGCTTCATCATATATTCGCCGATCTTTTGCATTTCAACAACGAGAGCATCCGAGGCCTTCTTGATAGTCTCTATATCTCCTCCGTCCTTAACTTTTTTGAGTTCGTCTATCTTTGCGGTGACGCCGCTCTTTATCTCATCTGTAATTTTACCCTCAGCGTCCTTTAGTGCCTTTTCTGCGGTTACGATAACACCTTCGGCGTGATTTCTGACATCAATCTCCTCTTTTTTCTTTTTGTCTTCCTCAGCATGTAACTCGGCCTCCTTCTTCATTCTCTCGATATCCGTCTCCTTAAGACCGCCTCTAGCCTCTATCTTTATAGACTGGGCCTTTCCTGTCGTCTTCTCTTTGGCGGTAACACTCAAAATTCCGTTCACATCAATATCAAAAGTTACCTCTACCTGAGGCACGCCTCGTGGCGCAGGCGGAATCCCCTCAAGGGTGAATTTACCGAGAGTCTTGTTGTCTGCAACCATAGGCCTTTCTCCCTGAACAACGTGAATATCAACAGATGTCTGGCTGTCTGCGGCGGTAGAAAATACCTGCGACTTTGATGTCGGTATCGTTGTATTTCTTTCTATAAGCCTTGTCGCAACTCCTCCCAACGTCTCGATACCGAGAGAAAGCGGGATAACGTCGAGAAGAAGCACGTCTTTAACTTCTCCCTGTAAAATACCTCCCTGAATAGCGGCTCCAACAGCCACAACTTCATCCGGGTTAATAGATCTGTTTGGTTCCTTACCAAAAAGGTTTCTTACGGCGTCAATAATGGCCGGCATTCTAGTCTGACCTCCAACCAAAATAACTTCTTCAACTTCAGAAAGCTTCAGGCCGGATGCCTCTACCGCTCTTTTTGTTATTTCAATGGATCTATCAATATATTCCTTTGCGAGCTCTTCCAGCTTTGCTCTGGTCATCTTCAAAAGAAGGTGCTTTGGACCTGTGGCGTCAGAAGTAATGAATGGGATATTAATTTCCACCTCCTTAACAGTAGAAAGTTCATGCTTCGCTTTTTCAGCCGCCTCCTTTAGCCTCTGCTTTGCAAGCGGATCGGCGGAAACATCAATACCGCTCTCTTTTTTGAATTCCTCAGCGACCCACTTCATTATCTTCTGGTCTATGTCTTCTCCGCCCATGTGGCTATCTCCGTCAGTGGACTTCACCTCGATAACATCATCCCCGACATCAAGGACAGAAACATCAAATGTTCCTCCTCCGAAGTCATAAACGGCAATTTGCTCGTTCTTTTTCTTGTCAAAACCATAAGCCAAGGCCGCCGCAGTAGGCTCATTCAAGATCCTTCTTACCTTGAAACCGGCAATTTCTCCGGCATCCTTTGTGGCCTTTCTCTGTGAATCACTAAAATAAGCGGGAACTGTAATAACAGCCTCCTCGATCTTCTCACCAATCTTGGCCTCCGCGTCTGTCTTCAATTTCTGCAAAACCATCGCGGACACCTCCTCCGGAGTATATTCTTTGTCGTTCATCTTTACCTTAACACCACCATCAGAAGATTTAACGATAGCAAAAGGCACGGAGCCTCTATCTCTTTCGACTTCCTTGTCTTCATATCGGTGGCCCACAAGCCTCTTAATGCCATAAATCGTGTTCTGCGGATTTGTTATACTCTGTCTTTTCGCGAGCTGGCCGACGATCCTTTCTCCCGCCTTAGACACGGCAACTATAGAAGGAGTCGTTCTTGCCCCATCTGAATTCTCTATGATTTTCGGCTGACCACCCTCAACAACAGCCATCGCCGAAAAAGTTGTACCCAAATCTATTCCTAATATTTTTGCCATAGTTTAATCAATTATCAATTAATAATTACGAATTACGAATTTTATTTTTTGTTGTCATCTCGAGCTTGTCGAGAGATCTCTTCATTTCTGAATTATAAGCGATTCCTCGACAAGCTCGGAATGACACTGGTTTTTTAATTCCTGCTTCCTTATTCTTTCTTCTTTAATTTTTATACACTCCCACCTTCACTTTCGCCGGTCTTAAAACTTTATTTTTATATTTATATCCTCTCTGATTGATAGCTAATATCTTTCCGTCCTCACTCTCTGCGACACCCTCCGTCTCAACCGCCTGATGTAAGGCCGGATCGAATTTTTCTCCCTCCTCTCCAAACTGCGTGAGCCCCATTCCGGAAAAAGTATTTACGAGACTTCCATATATACCCTCAATGCCAACCCTCCAATTCTTTGGAACTTCTTCCCACGACACTTTGTTACGAAACGCCATATCGAAGTTGTCGGCGACCGGTATTATTTCTGAAAGTATCTTTTCGCGGATAAGAGGCTCCAATTCAGATAAATTCTTAGCCTCATCTTTCTTTGCGTTCGCATAATCCGCCTTTGATCTCTGCCAACCATCCAAATACTGCTTCTTTTCCTCTTCGCAGATCCGGAGCCTTTCGCGGAGTTTCTTGACCACTTTCATCTGGTCACCCTCCTCTTCATCAATAATTATATCATCCGTGTCAAGCGTCACCTCCTCCTCATTATTTACTTTTTTTGTGTCTTCGTATTCCATTTTGATCACGAAATATAACTCTTAATTAAAGAACACCGCTTTCGATTGAGCGATGATTTCTTCTTGTTAGCTGTATTTTACTTATGGAGACTACGCATGTCAACGTCCTCCCTCACCCTCCCCGATAGCGAAATTGCAAATTAAATCGCACAAGCGGACCTTAGTCCGCTTGTTCCTTATTCGTCCTTACCACCAAAATAGCGATAATTTCAAGAAGAGAAAATAAATATTTAGAGACTTCGCAGGCCGAATTAGCATGGCTCGAGCGGAGCGAGATAATGAGGCCGAGACTGAATGCCGGCCCTCGCAGGGGGCCGGACATGTACTCTAAATATTTATTTTCTCTTCCACTCTCTATCCTGTCTTACAAGATGCGATGTATCATTCTTTTCTTTTGAAATTATCGCTTCCACCACCTTCTCCATTCTTGTCCCCTGCGATCCCTTAACCAATATTGAATCACCTTCTTTCATATATTCAGCCACAAAGTCGGCGGCAGACACCGAATCTTTAAATTCGTGTATATTGAGAGCGCTCATTCCCGCAGACTGCGCTCCGTCGGCAAAAAATTTACCTTTGCCGCCCACAGTGACGAGCTCATCACATATCTCAGGAATAATTTTACCAATATTTATGTGCGCCCCCTCTGTATGAGAGCCCAGCTCTAGCATATCACCCAAGACGGCGATCTTTCTTCCCTTGCTCTTTATCTCCTTAAACGACTGAAGCGCCATCTCAAGAGCCACCGGAGAGGAATTGTATGTGTCATCTATAACTAGCGTGTTTTTGTTGCCGTGAAGCGGCTTAAATCTTCCCGGAGGACCGCTGTGGTCCCGGAGCACGTCTATCATTTTTACAAAATTCAAACCTTGCGACACCCCGACAGAAAAAGCGGCGAGCGCTGTGTAAACATTTTGTTTGCCGAATATTCCGTTCAACCTTACGGGAAAATTACCGCCATCATAATCTACCTTGAATGCGATACCTCTTGGCATTATCTCGTCCCCTCCCTCCTCATATACAATGTGATAATTAGAAGCTAAAAGATCGGAGCCTTTTCCAAAACCGAAAGTTATTTTTCGGTTATCAGTCTTCTCCCTTAATTTCATTATCGAAGGGTCGTCATTGTTCAAAACCAATATTCCGCCGTCTTTCAATGTTCTTATAAGATGAGATTTCTCTTTCACGACCTCTTTCTGATTCTGAAACTGCTCTATATGTACCGGTATCTCGGCAATCCTTGTCATAACAACAACGTCGCTCTTTAGCCACTTGGATACGCTCAAAATATCTCCCGGCTTATCGGCGCCGACTTCAAGCACGAGCCACGCCGGATATTTGTGAGGAAAAATTATGAGCGACGCGCCCTTTATGATATTCACTAACCAAGCAAGCGGATCTGTCCATGCATTTTTTAATCCGAGAATAGTAAGAGGGAGACCTATCTCACTGTTAAAACTTTTCTCGCTCTTCCCCAAAAATGGGATATGAAAATTCTGGTCGTTGATGGTAATTCTCCTGATGGTACAGGAAAAGTTGTCACTGACAAATCAAAAAAATGGAAAAATACTTTTCTTTACACTGAAACTAGCA
>JAKLHJ010000040.1 GCA_022710205.1 Patescibacteria group bacterium
GTTGGGGGATTCATCTATTTCGGAGACGGCCGGCGGGTATCTCTATAATTATACCGGTGGAGACCAGACAGTATCGTTCGGTTTTTCAACATGTGCTTGTGATGTTAGCGCATCAACATGGGATTGTCCTAAAACCTCTTTTTCTAGCGCAACAAATTATGCTACAGGATGTCAGGAGAGAGTGGGGACCACTTACAAGGCTTATTGGAAAGGCGCACCTGTATCCGGCGGAGTAAAGGTGTCGGCAGTAACTACATTCGACAAAACAATTGCTATTAAAGGAGGCACCCCGGGTGACAAAAAGATTCTCGCTTCTGACGCTACAGGAAATGCTTCGTGGAAGACTGCGGCTGAGCTTGGTCTTGGAGGAGGTGCCTCTGTGTCCGGAACGGCGGGTGTTGTGCCTGTGTTTAATGTAGACGGTAACGGGTTGGCTGATTCTTATATCAATCAGACAGCTTCCGGTGAATATATTTATTCTAAGGGAAGCACAGTTCCGATTGCTTTTAGCGGCAGTTGCCCTTGCGACAAAGACAGCAATGTAGCGGATTGTCCCGTCAGCTTCGTGTCGCCAACAATAATAGGCACTTCCGCAAGTTCATACAGCTGTACTGATAGGATAGCGAGTGCTTCGTGGACGGTATATGGACCATCAAGCGCCGGGGGTAGCTTAAATTTCTTTGATAAAACGACAGCTGACAAATTTGCGGCTTTGGGAGTAGTGCCAAACACCACAATTCGCGGTCTTACGAATGTGATTGGGGGATTTAAGTATGTAGATAATAATCAAGGCGCAAACAAAATTCTCGTTTCTGACGTCAATGGTCTTGCTCACTGGAAAAATATTTCCGACTTGGCTGTTTGTACAGATACAACTTCGGCCGTTACCCCAACTTCGCAGACATTTACAACCCCGGGATCTAATACTTTTGTCGTTCCACAAGGAGTTACAGAGTTAACCGCTACACTTTGGGGCGCGGGTGGTGGAGGAGGAACAGACAATACAGGGTCTGCTGTCGATGGATCGGGTGGAGGCGGTGGTGGATTTATCGGTAACATAAAATTTAAAGTTAAAACTGGAGATGCCTTTAACATAACCGTGGGTGCCGGCGGGGCGGGTGGCGGTCGTGCTTCAAACGGTGGTTTACCCGGCGCGGCAGGAGGCGATTCTATAATAACCGGCAGCGCCAATGGTACTTCTATTTCTATTATGGCAAATGGCGGTAAGGGTGGTGGGTCTTGGGATGGTGGTATAGGAGAGGATAGAGGAGGAGCTGGAGGTGGATGGGGGTATAACCCTTCCAGCATTAATTTAAACACAGCTATTGTTACAGAAAGTGGTCAAAAAGGTGAGGGTGCCGGTGCCAATTACGGCGGGAAAGGAGGAGACGCCGGTGGTAAATCTTATGGAGGAGGGGCCGGAGGCGCCGGATATAGCGGCTGTAATGGCTGTAGCGGAGGACAAAGACCGGGAAGCGCTCCCGGAGGAGCTGGTGCAGGAGGAACTTGGGACGGTATTGGTTTAGGAGCTGCTGGGGCTCCCGGTAAGGTCGTAATTTCCTATGCTGCGGGTGGCACTACTTCGACGAAGTGTTGTATTCCCGGTATAAATTGTGAATCATCTTCTAACGATGTTCCAAATCCGGCGTGGAAAACTCTTTCCGGAAATGTATCATACACAAAGACCGGTGGAATTGTGTTTATAAGAATAAATGGAGCAAATAGCACCGGAAATTATGGAACACTTCCTGCCGGATACAGGCCGGGTGTGGCAATTAGGCAGAATGTGCCGACCAACACTGTCTACTATGATTATGTCACTGTTGGAACAGACGGAGCTGTAAATGTTACAGTGGCGGCTAGCGGTAATATGTATCAAGTCTTCTCATATCCTGCCGGGCAATAATTATAAAAGTCTTAAAACCACCCCTAACGGGGTGGTTTTTAATTGCCCCACACTTTGTGAGATTCGCTTTGCCTTGGCGGGGTTTTGTTCTGGTGCTAATATTTTCCTATGCCACATCAAAAAATAATCGCATATACAGACGGGGGAGCGAGGGGGAATCCCGGGATTGCCGGTTCCGGAGCATATATCACTTATGCCGACGGCCACGTCATAAAAGAGGCGCATAGATCGCTCGGGGTAAAAACAAATAATTTCGCCGAATATGAGGCGGTCATATTGGCGCTTGAAGAAATAAAGAAATTTTTTGGAAAAGAAAAATTGGTTGAGCTTGATATAGAAGTGAGAATGGATAGCGAACTCGTGCAGAGACAACTTACCGGTCAATACAGAGTGAAGGACAAGGGGCTCCAACAGCAGTTCATAAAACTTAATAATCTCAAGTCGGAATTTCCTCATGTAAATTTTGTTCATGTGAGAAGGGAGGACAATAAAGACGCCGACAGACTGTCGAACGTCGCTATGAATCTGCAAGAAAAATAACCATTAACGCCTTTTTCTGGTAGACTATTCTCGTGACAGATAACGAGCTTATATCTAAATATTTAGAGGGAGATGAAACCGCGCTTAAATCATTAATCGAGCGTTATTTGAAGCCTATATATAGTTTTGTTTACCGTTTAACGGGCAACGGCCAAGATGCCGAAGATATTTCGCAGGAAGTGTTTGTGAAGGTTTGGAAAAACTTAAATAAATTTGACGAGTCAAAAAGTTTTAAGACGTGGCTTTTTACTATCGCAAAAAATACGGCCTATGATTCCTTGAGGAAGAAAAAAGAAATTGTTTTTTCCGATCTTGAGGATGAAGACGGCGAGGGTGGGGTTGAAGAGGAGATATCTGATTCGGAGATTTTGCCGGAAATGGCGCTTATTAAAAGCGAGGACGTGGCCGGATTAGAGGCGGCAATAAAGAAACTCCCGTTTAATTATAGGGCGGTTATATTTTTAAAAGAGACAGAGGAGCTGACCTTCGACGAGATTGGGCGAATTTTGAACAAGCCGTTAAATACAGTCAAAAGCCACTACAGAAGGGCTATTCTAAGGCTTAGGAAGATATTAATTTAAAATTATCATCAAGCTCTCAAACTTGTCATTCCTGCGCAGGCAGGCGGAAATCTAGAATACTACTTGAAAGTATGGATTCCCGCCTGCACGGGAATGACAGAACAACGAACTGCACCAAAATTGTTTAATGGTTCGTATTAAATAATATGAGCCAAAAACACATTATTTTCAGACATATAGACCCGCCAAAAGATCTTTTGGAGGAAATTTTTAATAAGATAGATAAAAATAGCAGACAGCGCGCGGGCGCAAAACTTTTTGCATCTATGCTCGGTGCAACTTCGTCTCTGGGTATTTTTGTTTTCGTCTTTAGATATGCCGCGGAAGTGTTTTTGGAATCCGGAGCTTATTCTTATTTGTCGCTTTTATTTTCAGACCCGTCTTTTGTCCTGTCGTATTCAAACGGACTAGCGCTTTCTATTATTGAATCCGCCCCGGTTCTTGAAATATCTATTTTATTTTTTGCCGTTTACGCTTTCTTGGGTTCCTTCAAGTATGCGGTTGAAAATATGGGTAATTTATCATTAAAAAATCGTCTAGCTTAATTAAAAATATGAAAACATACATAACAAAAATGAAGCAATTCGTGGAAACCGATAATTTTAAGAGATCAATTAAGGTGGTCGGCATCCTGGCCGTAATCACTTTAATATTCCAAGCCGGAGTATTTATGGGCTTCAGGAAGGCTTCTTTTTATGGTGAATTTGGCAACAATTTCAGAAATAATTTTGAAGGAGACAGAGGTGAATTTAGGGGAATGATGGGGAGAGATATTCCCAATGCCCATGGGGTCGTCGGTAATGTGATAGATGTGGCGTTGCCGTCGGTTGTCATCGCCGGTGATGACGGAGTTGAGAAAATAATTTTTGTCGACGAAAAGACCATTATTAGAAAATTCAGAGAAGATATAAGCGCGGATAAACTTATTGTCGGTGATAATGTTGTTGTCGTCGGTAATCCGGGCCGAGACGGAATAATTGATTCGAGACTTATTAGAATAATGCCTGCCCCCTTAACACCCGTGGCCGCCTCTAGCACTAATCTTGATATAAAATAATATGTCTAATATTTTCCCAAAAGTAAAAAAGTTTGCGGCGCAAAACAAAATAACTAGCGCGATAATTTTTACGGTTATTCTTATCTCCGGATATTATACTTATAATTATTTTTTCGGAACGACCACGGAAACGAGATATATAATGGGCGCGGTGGAAAAGGGGACAATAATTTCCTCAATTTCCGGTAGCGGTCAGGTCTCTGCTTATAATCAGGTAGATATCAAACCCAAGGCGTCGGGTGATATTGTCTGGGTGAGTATGAAAGTTGGTCAATCTGTGTATGCCGGACAGGCGCTCGCTTCTATAGACAGCACCGATGCTAAGAAGGCCGTGGCTGACGCGGAACTCGATCTCGCCGAAACAAAGCTAAATTTTGATAAGGCTGTAGCACAGGCTCCTATCGATTACGAAAAAAAATTAGAGACGCTACAAAAATATAAAGATGATTTGGACAAAACTTATGAAGATTCGTTCAATAATATATCCAATGCATTTTTGGAATTGCCTACGGTAATGACCGGAATCGATAATATTTTATACGGATACGATTTCAATCCTATTACAAAAGATTGGAATGTTACTGCTTTTAAAAATCTTTACGACGGCTCCGACAGGGATCTTATCGTGTCGCTTGCGGATGTCGCCGAAAAAGACTACAAGACAGCTAGGGCCGCTTATGACAAAAATTTTACTAATTTCAAAAATTTGACGAGATATTCCGCCAGGACTGAAATTGAGAAGTCGCTTGCAGAAACCTTAGAAACAACAAAAGCTATCGCTCAGGCCGCAAAAAGTGAGAATAACCTTTTGGACACGGTTATAGATATCGCAGAGACAAAGGACAAAACATTAAATTCAAATATCAATACCTTTAAAACTAATCTTAAGGGTTATTTGAGCACGATAAACACAAGACTGAGTTCACTTTTGGATCAAAACAGTTCAATTGTGAGCTCAAAGCAATCAATCTTGGATATGGAGAGAGAAATTTCCGTATTAAAGGTTAATAATCCTACGGGGGTTAATCCGATAGATCTACAAATATCTCAGAACACTATAAATAAGAAAGAAGTCGCTTTGCAGGATCTTAAAAACGACCTGGCTGATTATACAATTAGGGCACCCTTTGCGGGTATTATAGCCAAGGTAAATTCCAAGATAGGAGATACAATCTCTTCCGGCACCGCTGTTGCGAGTCTTATCACAAAACAAAAGATTGCGGAGATTTCTTTGAATGAGGTAGATGTTGCAAAGGTGGAATTGGGTCAAAAAGCGACTCTGACGTTCGATGCTGTAGAAGATTTTAGTGTAACAGGAGAAGTCGCTGAGATTGAGGCGGTTGGGACAGTTTCCCAGGGCGTTGTGAGTTACAATATTAAAATAACTTTTGATACGGAGGACGATAGAATAAAGCCGGGGATGAGCACAAGTGCTTCCATCGTTACTGAGGTTAAGCAGGACGTTCTTTATGCTCCTAACGGCGCGATAAAGAATAAGGCCGGTAAAAATTATGTAGAAATGTTTACCGACAAAAAATTTGTTGTTAACGCAACCAGCACTCAAGGCATAACTTCGGACGTGGATCCGGTAGAACAATCCGTAGAGGTTGGTATTTCAAACGACACTAATACTGAGATAATAAGCGGCCTAAAAGAGGGGGATTTGGTTATCACAAGAACAACCACAGGCGGGACAAAAACAACTACAACTAGCTCAATGGGACTTCCCGGTTTAGGAGGAGGTCCGGGCAGATAGTCGTTTGAAAAGAATTATCAAATTAAAAATTTACTGAAGGATGATAAGGATTGAAAATATAACAAAAACATATAATTCCGGCGACATAAGTTTTCAGGCGCTTCGCGGAGTTTCGTTCGAAATAGAGGACGGAGAATTTGTTGCGATAATGGGTCCGTCCGGATCCGGTAAATCGACACTGATGTATATTTTAGGAGCGCTCGATACTCCGACCTTGGGTAAATATTTTTTGGACAATAAAGATGTTTCTAAGTTGAACGATGACGAGCTGGCGGAGATAAGGAAAAAGAAGATTGGGTTTGTTTTTCAATCGTTTAATCTTTTGCCAAGGACAACAGTTCTAAGAAACGTGGCTCTTCCCCTTATTTATGCCGGAGTGCCTGCGGAAAAGCGGCGAGAGATTGCCGGTAAGGCTCTTGTTTCCGCCGGTTTGGATGAGGCGCATTTTTACCACCTGTCAAATCAACTTTCAGGAGGGCAGATACAGCGTGTCGCGATTGCGAGGGCGCTTGTAAATGACCCTACGCTTATTCTCGCCGACGAACCTACCGGAAATCTGGATACAAAAACAGGGGAGATCGTGCTAGGCACTTTCCAGAAATTAAATGAGGAAGAAGGCAGGACAATCGTTCTTATCACACACGAACCGGATGTGGCCGAGCATGCACACAGGATAATTCATATAAGAGACGGCTTAATTGTTTCTGATTCAAAAGAACACAAGAGGAGGATTATCAATCGTAAATAATTTCTGGTAACTGTATAGTTAAATTTTAAAATGAAAACCTTTGATCTTTTGAGTGAGACGTTTTCGGCGCTTTTTTCCAACAAAGTGCGTTCGGGACTGACTGTTCTCGGTATCGTCATCGGTATCGGTTCTGTTATTACAATGGTTTCCATAGGTCAAGGTGCCCAAAATTCAATCGAGGAGAGTATAAATTCGATGGGGTCGAATTTGTTGTCGATTATGTCCGGAACCCAGAGGGGGCCGGGGGTTAGTGTGAGCGCCGGTAGGGGTTCGGCTAAGTCTCTTAAGCTCAGCGACGCCGAGGCTATCAAGGAGCAGATTTCTCAGATTAAGGCGGTTGCCTCAGAGGTATCCAGCAGATATCAAGTTACCGCTAAGGGAACTAATACCAATACGACCGTCACGGGAACGGTTCCGGATTATACTATTGTTAAGAATGTCGAGGTTGACCTCGGTTCTTTTCTCGCGGAGCAGAATATAAAGAGCGCTTCAAAAGTAGCGGTATTGGGGCCTTCCGCCAGAGACGATCTTTTTGGGGAGGATGCTGACCCGGTAGGAAAGACTGTTCGTATAAAAAATATCGATTTTAAAGTTATTGGTGTTACGAAAGAGAAGGGCGGGTCGGGTCCAAACAATCAAGACGATGTTATCTATATCCCGATAACTGTCGCGCAGAGATATTTTTCCGGCGATGAATATGTGAGCACTATAAATGTTGCCGCTGAAAGTTCTGATGCAATGACGGCAGTCGAAGAAGATATTACAAACTTGCTCATAACAAGACACAAAATAAAAGATCCGACTGTTCTCGACTTCAGCATCATGAATCA
>JAKLHJ010000041.1 GCA_022710205.1 Patescibacteria group bacterium
TTGGGCCTTGTCTTGCGACAGGGCCGTTACTCGTGAAAGGGGACCGACGTGGCCTTGTATTTCGCGACCTCGGCCTGGAGCTTTGCGTTCTCCTCTTGGAGCACGGCGATCTTGAGGAGGTCCTCGGCGGCCTGCGCGTCCTTCTTCTCGAGCTCCTTGGTGAGGCGCGTGAGTCTCGCTTCGAGTTCGCGTTTGTGCGCGATGAGGATTTCAAACGACATGGAGCACCATCTTTCCTTGTTGGGCCCGGCCTTTCGGCTTGGCGTGCTGGTGATTATTTTATCTTTCGGTGCGACTTATGTGTGCCCTGATATGCTTTTTGATGATCTCGTTCCTGGCGTCTCGTTCGCGCTCGGCCATGGTGCGGAGGTCGCGCTCTTCGTCGAGTTTCACACGGAAAAGGTCCCCACGTTTTTGGAGGAACTTGTTTTCTTCCTTCAAAGAGTTCATTGCCGACTCGGGGACGAAGACTTCGACGACGATCTCACCTCGATCTCTCTGTTCGAGCAGTTCGAGCCGGCATTTCTCGGTGACACCTTCGCGGGTGAGGGCATTCTCGAGGCTTTCGCCTTCGAGAAAACGCTTTTTCTCGCCATGGGTGATTTTGAAGAGCTTCATATCGCCACCTTTTCTTTCAATGTGCAGATTATATTGTCTTTTTCAAGTATAGCATATTTTAGTTAAAAAGTCAAGAGAAAACAAAAAATTCACCCTGTTAAGTAAAAATTTCTCTTTAATATAAAGAGAAATTTTAAATTTTATAAATAAAATTTTACTAAACAGGGTAAAAAAGCCGCCTACCCTAATAGGGTGGCGGCGGACGGCTTATTTGGCCTCGTCGACTTTGAGCTCCTTTTCGAGCTCTTTTACGGCGAATTGGTGCATTCTTTCTTTTGCGTGCATTTCGATCTGTTCTATCTTTGTCTTCATTTTTGCTCTCAGCCAAGGAGAATATAAAGAGCGAGCTTTCTCTTGGTACTTTAATTCTACAAGGAGGACCCCCTCATGTGTGCAATGATAGTTTAAGATTTCATCGATCTCTCCGCCACTTGTGGCGCAGTTGATTCTGGCGATGAGCCAGTCGGCGGCGAGGAAGAACGCGGTCTCTGCGAGCGGGGAGTCTTTGTAGACAGCCCAGATCTTCCTGTAGTCCTCCGCCGTGTGCGCTTTAGAAGCAATCTGGCGGAGTTGTAATTCTGCTTGAACTTGTGCGGGTGATTTTTTGCAGAAGTAATCGTTGATAAACAGAAGGCCAATCAGTAAGGCAATTACAAGGATCAAGGGCTTGCAGGGTGTCGTCATTTCATTTCCTCCCTTTAGATTTAGAAAGTGAATGTGTTTTTTGTACCCAACTTGTCAATGTCCTAGTTTCGAACATCATACTATAGCAATTTGTCGTCTTGTCAAATCGTGCTTTTTGCCCTTTAAGAAGTCTCTTTTCTGTGATAGCATATTTTTTATGGACACATCTGAAAATAATAAGAAAAAACCCGAGACGGCCCCTGAAAAAGAGGAGCGAATTTTGAAATTTTGGACAGAAAGTGAAATTTTCCAGAAGTCGTTAAAGAAAGATGCGCCCGAGGGGGAATATGTCTTCTATGACGGACCGCCTTTCGCTACAGGATTGCCACACTACGGACATATCTTGGGCGGCACGATGAAAGATGCAGTTCCGAAATACAAGACGATGCGCGGATACCGCGTTCCTAGGAATTGGGGATGGGATTGCCACGGTCTTCCTATAGAAAATCTGATCGAAAAAGAGCTTGGGCTACAGACAAAAAAAGATATTGAGACGCTTGGTGTAGGAAAGTTTAACGAAGCCGCGAGGGCGAGTGTTTTCAGGTATAAGAGAGAGTGGCAGGTGACAGTGCCAAGGACGGGGCGTTTCGTGGATATGGAGAATGACTACAAGACGATGGACCCTTCGTTCACGGAATCCGTCTGGTGGGTTTTCAAAAATCTCTATGACAAAGGGCTTGTATATTTCGGACATAAGACGATGCATATTTGTCCGCGATGCGAGACAACACTCGCGAACTTCGAGGTAAGCCAAGGATACAAAGACATTACAGACATATCACTCACTGCGAAATTTGAACTCGTCGACGAACCGGGAACTTTTGTTCTTGCGTGGACGACTACTCCTTGGACGCTTCCGGGAAATGTCGCGCTCGCTGTCGGTCCGGAAATTGATTATGTGAAAATAGAAAAAGACGGGGCTAAATTAATTTTGGCCAAAGACAGGCTTTCCGCCGTAGGAGAGGGATATAAGATACTGGAAGAGTTTAAGGGGGCCAAGCTTGTCGGCAAGAGCTATAAGCCTCTTTTTGATTATTATGCCAAGAAAGCAGACCTTGCGAACAAGGAGAACGGCTGGAAAATATGTCCCGCGAGCTTTGTTACAACACAAGACGGTGTCGGCGTAGTGCACATTGCTCCGGCTTTCGGTGAAGACGACAACAAGTTGGGTAGGCAGTATAATTTGCCGTTTGTTCAGCACGTCGGTATGGACGGGCGATTTAGGCCTGAAGTTACGGATTTTGCCGATATTTCTGTTAAACCAAAGGACGACCATCAGGCTACGGATGTCCTTATAATCAAAAACCTCGCCGCGCGCGGACTACTTTTCTCAAAAGAAAAGATAATTCACTCGTATCCTCATTGCTGGAGATGCGACACTCCGCTTCTTAACTATGCGGCCTCTTCCTGGTTTGTAGATATTCAGAAAATAAAATCCAAGATTGTCGAGAATGTGAAGAAGTCTAATTGGGTGCCTCAGAATATCCGCGACAAGCGATTCATAAACCTCATAGAAGATGCTCCCGACTGGAACGTTTCCCGCTCGAGGTATTGGGGCGCGCCGCTTCCTATTTGGAAGTGCGACAAATGCGACGAAAAGAAAGTCGTCGGCTCGGTAGATGAATTGAAGAAGGGGATGAATGATTCCGACAATACTTATTTTGCAATGCGACACGGCGAGTCGGAGTCTGTTGCGAACAGAACGATAAGCTCGTCTAAATATCATCATGAGAATCCGCTCACAAGCCTCGGCAGGGAGCAGGTGAAGGTATCGGCGGAAAAATTAAAATCTGAAAACATAGATCTTATAATCTCTTCACCATACAGAAGGACGACAGAAACAGCGAAGATAGTTGCGGTCGAGCTTGGCATACCGGAGACAGAGATCGTTTTTGACGACAGAATTGTCGAGCTTCAGGTTGGAGATCTTGACGGAGGTCTCGTAGAAGACTACCAGAAATATTTTGCTAATTTTGAGGAGAGATTTTACAAGAACCCTCCTAACGGAGAGAATCACGTAGACACTAAGAACAGGATGATGTCTGCGATGTTTGATATTGATAAGAAATATTCGAACAGAAGAATACTCGTAATCAGTCACGGTGATCCGCTTATAACGCTTATGGGAGGCTCAAAGGGGCTCACCCCAAAAGAGATTGCCGGAAGACATGACGAATTTCACTTCAAGCCCGCAGAGTTCAGGAAGCTTGATTTTGCGCCTTTCCCTCATAATGAAAATTACGAGCTGGATCTGCACAAGCATTTTATAGATGATATAAGCTTCAAATGTTCTTGCGGGGGCGAGATGAAGAGAGTGCCTGAGGTTTTTGACTGCTGGTTCGAGTCCGGCGCGATGCCATACGGACAATCTCACTATCCGTTCGAGAACAAGGAAGAGTTCGAGAGAAATTTTCCGGCGCAATTCATTGCTGAAGGTATTGATCAGACGAGAGGCTGGTTCTATTCCCTCATGGTTCTTTCGACCGCGCTTTTTGATAAGCCGGCTTTTTTGAATGTCATTGTGAATGGTACTGTTCTGGCGGAAGATGGCCAGAAAATGTCGAAGAGACTTAAGAATTATCCCGAGGTTCATCAAATAATGGATAAATATGGTGCTGACTCATTAAGATATTATTTACTCTCTTCTCCTGCTGTTAGAGCTGAAGATATGCGTTTCTCCGAAAGAGGAGTAGACGAGGTGTACAAGAAGATAATTTTGCGCCTATACAATGTTTATTCTTTCTTGGAGATGTATGATAGGAGCGAAAAAGGAAAAGCGAAAAGTGAAAAACAAGAAGACTCGAAAAATGTCCTCGACAAGTGGATTGTTGCAAGACTGAGTGAAGTAACGAAAGAAATAACCGATGCGATGGAGAGATATGAGCTCGATAGGGCCACAAGGCCGATAGACGGATTCGTAGATGACCTATCTACATGGTATTTGAGGCGTTCACGAGACAGGTTTAAGGGGGATGATATCGCTGACAAGGAGGCCGCCCTCGCAACGCTTCGATATGTAATAAAGACGCTCGCGAAACTTATGGCACCGTTTATGTCATTCATCTCTGAGGAGCTTTATCAGAAAGTGAAAGATGCGACCGATCCGGAGAGCGTTCATTTGGATTCTTGGCCGGAAATAGAGAATGACGAATTAAGAATTAAGAATTACGAAAAGGTCTTGTCTGACATGGGTGCCGTGAGAAAGATAGTGTCCCTGGGGTTGGAGCTGAGGGCGAAGGCGAATATTAAGGTGCGTCAGCCGCTTCAAGAATTAAGAATTAGGAATAAAGAATTAGGAGAAGAATATTTGCCACTCATCGAAGATGAGCTGAACGTTAAAAACGTCATTGTGGGCGTTGTTCAAGATGAAGAAGTTGCTTTGGATACTAAGGCCACTCCTGAACTTAAAGAGGAGGGGTCTTTGCGCGAGCTTGTAAGAAATCTTCAGGATATGAGGAAGAAAATGGGCTTAAATCCGCAGGACAAAGTGCTTCTTAGAATATCTACGGACGCAAAAGGCAAAGAATTCGTGAAAAAATTTGAAACTGAACTCAAAAAGTCCGCAGGTCTTTCCGGTCTAAACATAGAGGATGGTGTTATCGGCTCTGAAATAGCACTGGAAGATTTAAAATTCATGGTTTCTCTCGTGAAATAGTTTATGGAAGAATTATCACAACAGGAGAAGCCTAAAATAGAAATCGCGCTTGCGAGACCTGAGGACGCATGGGGAACAAAGAACGTTTTTTATCAAACATGGCTGACGACATACCCGAATAAAGAGGTGGGTGTTACCGTAGAGGACGTCGAAGACCGCTATAAAGATAGATTTTCAGAAAAAGAACTTGCCAGACGAAAGGATCGATTGGCGAACCCGCCTTCAAACGAAATATTTTTAGTGGCAAAAGAGGGCGATGAGGTTGTCGGTGCTTGTGTGTTGACCAAGAGAGGTAATTTTAATCAGCTCCAGGCAATTTATGTTTTGCCAGAATATCAGGGCAGAGGTATTGGTAAAATGTTGTGGTCTGAGGCTTTGAATTTTTTTGGAACTGAGAAAGATATTGTTGTAGAAGTTGCGACATACAACACAAATGCAATTGAGTTTTATAAAAAGCTTGGTTTCCAAGATACGGGTAAGAGGTGGAAGGACGAATATACTAGGATGAAAAGTGGAGCGATCATTCCTGAAATGGAAATGATACTAAAAGCGAGGAAATAGTACTGGAAGATTTAAAATTCACTGTCTTGCTCACGAAATAGTAGTTCACCGTCATTGCGAGCGCAGCGAAGCAATCCAGGAACTTTAGATTGCCACGAGCTTCAGCTAGGACGCCTCGCTCTCGCAATGACAATAATGAGAATACACTATTAAAATGTCTTATCACATATACAAAACCGAAGGGTTTGTTGTTGGCTCTGTGCCGGTCGGAGAGGCGAACAGGCTTATTTCCGTTTATACCGAAGAGCTTGGACTCGTCCGCGGTATGGCGCAGGGTGTGCGCAACTTGCGGTCAAAACTGAAACACTCTCTTCAGGATCTTTTCTATACAAAAGTTTCTTTTGTGCGCGGACGAGACATGTGGCGTATTGTGAATGCGGAAAGGCTCACGCTTGTCGGTGACGAATTGCTTAAGAGCGACAAAAAGATCTTCTTGGCGAAGCTGGCGCTACTCATCAGGCGGTTTGTTAAGGGAGAGGGGAGGGACGAGGCGCTTTTTAATAACTTGCGCTCGGGTCTCGCTTTTCTTAAGGATAATGAGCTCACTGAAGCTGAAATGAAAAAGTTTGAGCTTATTTTTGTTTTAAGATTTTTTGATCAATTGGGCTACGGTCCATACGAAAGCCACTTTGGCGAGATACTCACATTCTCTCTCTGGTCTCGCGACGCACTTGCTTTAGCAGATGGCAAAGAAAGCCAAATCCTCGCGGTCATTAATAGAGCAATGCAAGAGAGCCATCTTTAATAGATATTAGAAGGTAGATAGTAGAAAGTAGTTAGAACAAAGAACGCGTTTTTATTATGCGCAAATAACTTAGCGGTCGCTAAGTTATTTGATACACCCGATGGGGGGGCAACCCCCCTACACAAATAATTTCGCGGTCGCGAAATTATTTGTGTAGGGGCTTTTTTAATTAACAGGGTGAACACAAGCTATTGAGCCATAACGGAATAGTTGACAAAATTGTAAAAATATGTATATAATGTGTCGAATTTGTATATTGAAAATTCAATAAAAGGAGGGTTAGAAAAATGCCTAAAAT